>JBIIJJ010000001.1:0-50240 GCA_044233875.1 Miltoncostaeaceae bacterium
ACCACCGTGCTCGCGGGATTGGTGAGGATGTCGATCGACGCACCCGGCACGGCGGCGGCGGCACGCCTGAGCACCCGGCGCTCACCGGGTGACAGGGCCTGCCATGCCGCGCTGTTCATGGCGAGCACGGTCGGGAAGGGCCAGAGGTTGACGTTGCCCGACATGCAGCGGAGCACCTCGTACAGGCCGAGCGAATACACCAGGCCCACGTTGGCCTCGAGCGCGTCGAGGCGCCCGGCGCCCATGGCGTCCCGCACCTCTGCCAGCGGCATCTGCACCGGCGTGGCCCCGAGGGCGCGGATCGCCTGCGACAGCAGGTCGGACTGCACCGAACGCATGGTCACCCCGCGCCAGTCGTCGAGCGCGAGCAGGCAGCCATCCACCGCAGCCGGCTTGCGCAGCCCGCCCTCATGGATGGCGAGCCCCTCAAGGCCGAGGGCGGCCGTGCCCTTGAGCATCTCGGACGCCACGGGCGACGCCAGGACCGCCCGCTCCAGGGCGTAGTTGGTGATGAGGAAGGGCATCTGCAGGGCCAGGAACGAGTCGACGCCCGCCGACTGCCAGACCGGGGCCGACACCGAACCCGCATCCACCTTCCCGCTGCGGATGTCGCCCAGCAGCGCAAGGTCGTCCCCGCCGGCATACACGGGCACCAGCTCGATGCCCACGCGCCCACGGGACAACGCGGAAACGTCCTTGGCGAAGCGGTCCAGCGCGACGCCATAGGGGTGCTCAATGGCCGTGACGAAGCCCACACGGATGTTGGTGACGCTGCCACGGGTGCCCAGTGGCGCCTCGGCCGCGGTGATCGCCGTCGTCGCGGTAGACCCCTGAGTGCCCGCGGGTCCGCCACCGCAACCAACCGCAATGGTGGCAATCAGGGCGAGGGCAGCGAGGGCGAGCATTCGCAACGGGGGGACCATTGACCGATGACGATACCCGAGCGCAGGCGGATAGACTCGCCCCATGCGTGCCCCCCGCCGATCCACGGCCCTGACGGGCGCATTCCTGTGCACCGCCGCCTTCGTTGGCGCGGGCTGCGGGCCCGACCCCGGCGTCGTGGGCTCGGTGCGTGTGGGCGGTTCCCCTGCCCTGCTCACCTTCGTGCAGCAGGCGGCAGCCGCATTCACGTCGCAGCACCCCCTTGCCCGCGTGCGGGTTGACCTCACGAGCACGGACGACGGCTACTCGCTCCTGTGCGACGGCATATCCGATGCCGCCACCGCAACCCGACCGGCAACGCCCCGGGAGGAGCGTGCGTGCGCAGCGTCGGACGTGCGTTTCGTCCCGCTGCTGGTGGGACGCAACGCAATCGTGGCGTTCACGGCGCGCAACTCACGTGTGCCGGGCTGCCTGAGCACCACCGACCTGCGCGCGCTCACCGGCGCCACCCCGCGGCCGCGCGCGACCTGGCGCGGGCTCGGCGATGCGTCGCTCCCCGTGGTGGTCGTGGTGCCCGAGGCGGGCTCCTCTACACGCGACGCCTTCGAGTCGCGGGTGCTGGCCGACCCGGCCGCGGGCGACCCGGTGGCCCTGCGCGCCGATGCAGTACCCGCCGCGGCGGGGGATCCGATGGTCGCGCGCGTCACGCGCACGAGGGGGGCGATCGGCATCACCGGCTTCGCTGCCCTCCAGCCCATCCCCCCGGGCGTGCGGGTGATCGAGGTCAATGGCGGCGATGGCTGCGTGGAGCCATCCGCGGCCTCGATCGCCTCGAAGGCATACCCCCTCACCACCGACCTCTTCATGGCGGTCCGTTCAAACGGCACCGGCGAAAACGCCGAGGCGGTCGCGGCCTTCGGCGACGTCGTGGCGTCGCCCGGCATCCTCGGCCGCCCCGGCTCGGGGTTGTCACCCTCCGACATCACGGCGACAGAGGCCGCATGGCGAAGTAGATCCACGGAGGGCGACAGCTGATGGGCGTGCTGACGTCGTTCAACCTGTGGCTCGTCATGCTGCTCATGATCGTGGTGATCGCCACGTTCACCGTCCTGGTCAACCTGGCGATCGCACGCTTCCTCGGTGCCGAACGGCACCAGAAGGCCGGCCACACCGCCGAGTACTACATGACAGCGCTCGGCAGCCTGTTCGCGTTCCTCACGGGCTTCCTGATCAGCGCCGAGTACTCCACACTCCGCGACGCCCGCAACGCCGTCGGTGCAGAGGTGGCGGCGGCCAGCCAGCTCGCGCAGGCGAGCGGCTCCCTCACGCCCGCCGACACCGGAGAGGTACAGGAGAAGCTGACGGCCTATCTCACGGCGCTGACCGCAGGCGAGTGGGCCGCCCTCGCAGCAGGGGCGGCGAGTGCCTCGCCCGCCGGAGACCGCCTGCGCGCGCTGCAGACCACCGTGTTCCGGGTCACCAGCAAGCCCTACGTGCCGGGCGCCGCGGCGAGCACCCTGCAGGACTCCGTCAACGCCATCACCACGAGCCGGCGGCAGCGGCTCGTCATCGCCTCCAAGGGCCTGCCCTTCCCGCTCTTCGCGCTTTCACTGCTGGCAGGCCTCGCGCTCATCGTGAACTCGATGCTGGTGTCGAACCGCGAGGGTCCGTGGTACGCCCTGGTGGCAACCGGACTCGTGCTGGTCGTGGCCGTGGACCTGGGGGCGATCCTCGCGATCAGCGGACCCTTCACCGGCGCGTTCGTGGTGGAGACCGGGCCGGTCATGGAGCTGCTCGACGAGCTGCGCCGCGGGGCCTACCTGCCGTGGGTGAGCAACCCGTGAGGCGGGCCGCGATCATCAGCGGGCTGGTGGCCCTCGCCATCGCCCTCGCGGGATGCGGGAGTGACCAGGCAACGGCGCCCGACCCCGAGTGCGCGGAGCGGGCGGGCAACTGCGTGACCATCGGCATCGGCGAGCCGATTCCCATCGGCACCCTGCTCTTCATGGCAGATGCCAGCGGCACAGACACACGCAACACGGTGTCCCTGGCACTCGACTACCTCGACGGCAGGTTCGACGCGCGCGAGGGAGAGGTGCTGGGGCACCCCGTCAAGGTGATCGACGAGGTCGAGGACTGCACTCCCGCCGGGGGGCGGGCCGGCGCCCGACGACTGCTCGCCGAGTCGGGGAACATGGTGGCGGTGATCGGCACCACGTGCTCGTCGGCCGCCTTCCGCGCCGCGGCCACCGTGCTCAGCCAGCGTCGCGTGCTGATGGTGTCGCCCACCAACACCTCGCCCCTCCTGGCACAGCCCGCCGGACGCGAGCGGTACTACTTCCGCACGGCGTTCAACGACCTCATCCAGGCGGCGGCGGTGGCCGACTTCGCGCGGCAGCGCCTGCGGGCGCGAAGCGCGGCCACCCTCGCAATCGACGACCCCTATTCCGCGGTGCTCGCCGACTCCTTTGCCAATGCCTTCCGGGCCAAGGGCGGCGGGAGCCTGACGCGGCAGGTCGTGCCATCCGCGTCGGGCATGGCCGCGGCGGCGCGGCGCATCGCCGCCTCCCCGCCCGACGTCATCTTCCTCCCGCTCTTCCAGCCCGCCTGCGGAACGGCGCTGCGGGCCGTGCGCAGCCAGCCCGCCCTGAGGGACACCCCTGTGGTGGTGTCCGAGAGCTGCCTCGTGCGATCAGTCGCGCAGGGGGGAGTCGACCGCAACGTCTACGCCTCAGCGCCCGACACCTCAGGAATCGAGCGCAACAGCTTCTACCGCACGGAGTTCCTCCCCGCGTACCGCAAGCGCTTCAGCGAGCCCCCGGGCGGGGTATTCACGGCGCAGGCCTTCGACGCCATCAACCTGGTGATCAGCGCGGTGCGCCGCGTGGCGGTACCGCTGCCCGGCGGCGCCCTTCGCATCAACCGCGCAGACCTGCGCGAGGCCATGCTCGACGTGGACGGCTACGAGGGCGTGTCGGGAACGCTTTCGTGCGGCGCAACGGGCGACTGCGTGCCGTCAGCGCGCATCGCGGTGTACCGCGCGCCCGACTGGCCGCTGGGCGGCACTCGCGCCACCCCCGTGTTCAGCGCCACCCAGTCGCTCGCCGAGGTCACCGGACGAGCGGGGGGCTAGGCCTCAGGCCGGCTTTCGCGCGATGGCGTAGAGCTTCATGAAGTCGTATTGCCATCCGCGCGGGCCCGACCGCTCGCGCATCTTCCCCTCCACCTTCGACAGCCACGCAGCCACCTCCGGGTCGGACGGGTCTCCGATGATGTGGCCGGCCACCACGCGCATGCGCTCCATGTACTCCTCCACCGGCACGTGGCGCACGCGGCGCTCCATCCAGATGTCCACGGGCTCGAGCCCGGCCTGCACCAGGTAGCCCTCCATCTCGGGGATGTCGCGCAGGTTGCCGTCGAAGGCGCCAAGCCACTGGTAGTTGATGGGCTCCACATCGGCGATCACGTCGCGGTAGGCCTGCTCCCCGCCCTTGCCCGAGCACAGGATCGCGATGACCCCGCCGGGCTTCATGGCCCTGACCATCGCGGCCGCGGCGTCCCAGCGGTGCTGGAACCAGTGGTACGCCATGGAGCACACCACCAGGTCGAACGAGCCGGGCGTCACGGGCATGTCCTCCACCCCGGCCTGCGCCAGCGAGACCTCAACGCCCTCGATGCCGCCGAGCTTGGCCTGGAACTGCTCGAGCATTCCCTCCGACGGGTCAACACCGGTCACCCGCGCGGGACGGAACCGGTCGATCACCGCCTGGGTGGCCCACCCGCTGCCGCAGCCGACATCGAGCACGTCGTCGTAGCGCCCGGGCGGAATTGACAGCACAAGGCGCTGGGCGCCCTCGAGGTTGTAGCGAACCGCCCCGTCGTAGTCGGATGCGGTCTCGCTGAAGCCCCCTGCGATGGTGTCGCGACGTTCAGTGGCCATCCCTGCTCCCTGCTTGCCGACCTCGGGCACGGGGGAAAACCCTAGTGGCCACGCTGGAGAGGGATAACCGGATGTCAATAATTCGCGGGCCAAATCCCCCTCGGCAGTCCCTAATCTGGGGAACACGGTTTGAGCGATTGATCGCTCTGGGAGCGAT
This sequence comes from Miltoncostaeaceae bacterium, assembly GCA_044233875.1. GTDB lineage: Bacteria > Actinomycetota > Thermoleophilia > Miltoncostaeales > Miltoncostaeaceae > SYFI01. The sequence goes on from JBIIJJ010000001.1 coordinate 4,980, forward strand.
TCCCCGCTCGCCGGTATGGAGGATGCACGTAGTGAGCACCACGACCACGCCAACGCGGCTCATGCGCGGAGGCGGATCGTTTCAGGCAGAGCTGCGAGCGGCGGTGGCCGAGCAGCTCGATCCCGCAACCCGGCGACGGGGTCGCATTCGCTTCTTCTCGAAGGCCGCGTTCATGCTGCTGTGGACGGCGGCTTCATACGCATACCTGGTGTTCATGGCCGACACCTGGTGGCAGGCCGCCCTCGGCTGCGTCTCGCTGGCCTTTGCGCTGGGCGGTGTGGCCTTCTCGATCCAGCACGACGCCAACCACGGTGCGCTCGGCCGCAAGTGGCGTCCCCTGGGCCTCGTGATGGACCTGCTGCTCGGCACCTCGTCGTTCCTGTGGCGCGAGCGCCACAACCACGCCCACCACACGTACACCAACGTGGTGGACAAGGATGGCGACATCGAGCAGCTGCCGCTGGCGCGGTTCGCACCCGACCAGCCCTGGAGCCCATGGCACCCGTGGCAGCACTTCTACATGTTCGTGCTCTACGGCTTCTACGCCCCGCGCCAGGTGCTGATGGGCGACTTCTCCATGCTGCTCCGGGGGCCCAGGGCACACGTGCCCATGCCCCGTCCGCACGGTGCCGACCTATGGCAGCTGGTCATCTCGAAGGTCGTCTTCTTCGGGCTGTTCCTCGTGCTGCCCATGTTCTTCCAGCCCTGGTGGGGCGTGCTGCTCGGCGCGTTCGTGACCCTGTGGATCCTCGGCATCATCCTCGCCGTGGTGTTCCAGCTGGCCCACTGCGTTGAGGAGGCAGACTTCACCTCGGAGGCCCGGCTCATCGCCGAGGCCGAGGAGGATGGCCCGCGCGAGTGGGCCCGCCACCAGGTGGAGCACACGGTCGACTTCGCCCGGAAGAGCCGGGTACTCAACTGGTACCTGGGCGGCCTGAACTTCCAGGTGGAGCACCACCTGCTGCCGCAGGTGTGCCATGTGCACTACCGGAGCATCGCACCCATCGTGGAGGAGCTCTCCGCCAAGCATGGGTTCCGCTACAACGCCAACGACAGCCTGTGGAGCGCACTGGGCTCGCACGCACGATGGCTCAAGCGGATGGGCGTCAAGCCGACGGGCGCGGTTACCGCCTAGCTGCCGTCGTCCACGCGCCGCGGAACGCCTGCGAGGAACACCTCCACCAGGCGCCGCGGCGCGTTGGTGAGCATCGGGAACAGGAACGCCCGGGCGGGCATGCGCACTGAGCGCTTGCCCTTCTCCACGGCCTTCACGGTCTTGCCGGCCACCTTCACCACGTTGGCATCCGCGAGCAGGCCCAGCTTGTAGAAGCGCCGGAACGACGCCTTGGTGGGCGGATACGACAGCACCGAGTCGGCCATGTCGGTGGGGGTGATCAGGCCGGTCTCCACCACGGTGAGCCCCACCGGCAGGCCCTTGAGCTCGAGCCGCACGCCGGCGGTCATGTGGGTGACGAACGACTTCGTGGCCCCGTACACCGAGATGCCCGGGAAGGTGCCGGTGCCCGCAAGCGACGACACCTGCACCACGTGCCCCCTGCCCCGCTCGATCATGCCCGGCAGCACCTGGCGCGTGAGCTCGGCAACCGTGATGGCGTTCAGCTGCACCATGCGCTCGATGTCGGTCATGGGCATGTCCATGAAGGAGCCGGTCAGGTCGATGCCGGCGTTGTTCACCAGCACGTCCACCGGGCCGTGCGCGGCTTCGATGCGGCCGATGAGGCCATCAACCTGGGCGCGGTCGGCAAGGTCGGCCGGCATGGCGGTACCGCCCGTGCGGGCGGCGACCTCCTCGAGTGCCTCCACGCTTCGCGCCAGCAGGGTAAGCCGCGCGCCCTTTGCCGCGAACTCATCCGCCAGCGCGGCTCCCACGCCGCGGGATGCGCCGGTGATCACCACGTGCTTTCCCTGCAGGTCCATCTACTTTCTCCTTATGGGGGTGCGGCGATCACGCTACCGCCGGTACCGGCTGATGGGCATCGTCAGCGGCACCCGTGCCCGCCTCACGCCCGCGGCAGCTCCACCCGCACCAGCAGGCCGGGTGCGCCCTCCCGATCGAGCAGGCGCACCGAGCCTCCTGCGTGCTCCACCAGGCGCTGCACGATCGGCAGCCCAAGGCCGGTGCCGGCGCCCGCGCGCGAGGTGGGCGCCCGCCAGAAGCGGTCGAATGCGTGGGCCTTTTGGGCGTCGCTCATGCCGGGGCCGTCGTCCATAACGTCGATGACCACATGGCCATCACCATCGCCCGCCGTGGCGCGCACGTGCACCGTGCCGCCCTCGCCGCAGGCCTCCACGGCGTTGTCCACCAGGTTGTCCACCACCTGCTCGAGCACCCCCTCGGGCATCCGGGCGGAGAGGCCGGGGGCGATGTGGCCCTCCACCGTCACGCCCGACTCCGCGGCGAGGTCGGTCCATGAGTCCACGCGATCCGAGAGGAGCGCGGAAAGGTTGAGCGTTGCGGCGAGGGCGTCGCCCCGCTCGGCGCGGGCGAGGGCGAGGAGGCTGTCGACCATGCGGGTGAGGCGATCGACCTCCTCCACCGCGGCCCGGGCGTCGTCGTCCCCCGCGGGGCCGGCCTGCGCACCGAGGTTCTCGATGCGCAGCCGCATGGCCGTGAGGGGCGTGCGCAACTGGTGCGAGGCGTCCGCCACGAAGGCCTCCTGCGCGCCCACCAGCTGCTCGAGCTGCGCCACCATGAGGTTGAAGCGCCGGGCCAGGGCGCGCACCTCCGGCGGACCGTCCTGCTCGGGCACCCGCGTGGTGAGGTCGCCGGCCCCGATGGCTGCCGCCCCCTGCTCCAGGCGCGCGAGGGGCCGCGCCACCCAGCGGGCGATGAGCCAGCCCACCAGGGCCACGGCGGCCAGCGTGATGGCGCCCACCGCGATGAGCAGCAGCCAGTAGCTGCGGGCCTGCGCGTTCACCTCAGACGCCGGGTAGGTGATGCGCACCGACCCGTAGATGCGGCCCGCCGCGGCCACCGGCACCGCGCACCCCCGAATGACCAGGCGCTCCACGCGGCGGTCTGTGCCAGGGAGGGCAGCCTTTCCGGGGGTTGACATGCGGGGGACCCGCTCTGCTCAGTACAGCCGCCAAGGGCGGAGGGGGCCCGACCGGGCCCCCTCCTGAGCGCTCACTACCTCGTGGGGGTCACGATGGTGCAGGGCCCCACCACGCGATCGTCGGCATCGACGATCGCCCGCGTCTGCGAGGTGCGGCAGAGCACCCGGTCGCCGCCCTTTCCATCTGCGGCGTTGATGTACGTGGGTCCCGTACCGCCCACGAGGGTGTCCGGTCCCGGGCCGCCCTTCAGCAGGATCCGATTGGCGCCTCGGGCCACCAGGCGATCGGGGCCCGGGCCACCCGCGGCCACGGAGTCCTTGCCGCTCACCACGATTCGGTCGCGACCCTGGCCGCCCCAGGCAACGGCGCCCGCGCCCGTGAGCCCGATGCGGTCGCCGCCGGGGCCTCCCCAGGCGATGGCGTTGAACGAGCGGCTGCGCAGGGTGTCGCGCCCGCGGGTGCCGAATGCCATGGCGCCCTGCACCTGCGCGCCCACGCCGGTGGCGCGGCAGAGGGCGGTGCCCTGCATGCGCGTGCCGATGTTGGCCTTGGGCGAGGTGATGGTGGCACCCGCCTGCCCCAGCGACACACTGAAGGCGGTGGAGCGGCCCGGCGATGCCGCGAAGGCCTCGAGCGGGTAGTAACCCACCGGGCACTTCAGCGTGACCGAGCGCTTGGAACTGGTGACCCGGCGAGATGCGTGCACCGAGCGGGTTGCCGTATCCATGGGCTTGAGGCCGCGCGGGCGCGTGGTGCCCCTGGTGCCGCCCCGTCGCGCCATCTCCGATGCGCCGTCCGCAGATGCGGCGCCGCGCCCATACGGCAGGTAGCTGAAGACGTACTCCCAGCTCTTCGAGGTGCCCTGGATCCACTGGGTCCCATCGGGCGAGAACTTGGGCACGAGGGTCATGGGCGTGTTGATGGTGAAGGAGAACGACACCGAGCCCGAGCCGTTGCTGACCGTGCCGCTGCCCAGGTACTTGCCGCTGTTCTTGGCGTCGTAGAGCTGCACGGGGCCCGACCATCCGGGCACCGACACCGACACGGTTGCCTTGCCGGTGCTGGTGTTGACCGACGGCGTGCCGAGCGTGATGTTCGTGCCAATGGGGCCACCGGTCACCACAGAGATGCTGCCCGACGTCGCGGAGCTGCCCATGGTGGCGTTGTCACCGCCATAGGTGGTGGTGACGGTGTACGTGCCCGGCGTGGAGGGCGGGCACCACTGCGGCGTGGCCTGACCGCCCGACAGCGTGGCGCTACCCGAGCCTGCGCCCGAGGCCGTCACCGTGCCGGTGGCCGTGCTGGGCGACATGGTGGTGGGCAGGTTCACCATCGAGCACACGGAGGTGCCCGACTGCGTGCCCACGTACACCTGCTTCGGGAACGTGGTGTTGGTGGTGGAATTCACCGGCGCCGTGATGGGCAGCGCGTATGACTGCCCGGCCTGCACGCCGGTGGTGGTGTTGGCCGAGACCTTGGCCACGAGGGTGAGCTTCTGGCCCGGCGTGAAGGCGAACGGGATGCTCACCGTGCCCACCGGGTTCGTGGTGCTGAGGCCGGTCACCGCGACGGGCGCCGCGGTGAGGGGCTTGCCCGAGACGGCGTCCACCAGCATCACGGGAACGCTGGAGGGCACCGGGTCCGACGAGCCGGGGGCCGGCGTGGCGTCGACGGTCACCTGGGCGGTGCCCGTGAGCGTGGCCGGGTTGAACTTGACGGCCGGGTTGATGGACACCCCCGTGCCACCCGCCACGTTCACCGTGTAGGCGGTGGTGATGTTGCCGAGCGCGCTGCTGCTGCCCGGCCAGGCCACCTGGATGGAGCGCGAGCCCTTGATGGCGGGCGTCCACGAGATCTTGGCGGTGCCGTCGCCCTGGATCGTCTGGACTGCCACGCCCACGCCGTTGTCCTCCAGCACCACCTGCTGCCCGGCGGCCTCGTTGCCCGGGGACACGCTCACGTTCACCGTGTAGGTCACCCCAGCCTTCGACGTGCCGTTGTCAGGCAGGTTCTTGGCAGTGATCGACGAGATGGTGAGCACCGCGGGCGGGTTGGTCCACACCGGGTCGTTGTAGCCACAGCCGTTCGTGAACCCGCTCACGCTGGCCGCGCCGAGCGTGTAGAGGTACGCGGCACCCCAGGTGTGGCTGCCGGTGCCCCAGTTCGTGGCCGTCACCGAGCCGCTGCCGAAGATCTCGGCGTGGGCGTAGGTGAACTCCTTGTCGTCGCTGGAGTCCCAGCAGTAATACTGCGGGAAGTACGTGACGTTGATGGCCTGGGAGAAGGTCTGGCTGTCGCCCGGCCCGATGCTGTTGCCGCCGTCGTGGTACTCCTCGGCGCAGAGGTACGACTGCCCGTTGGCGGCCTTCACGGCGCTCGACGAGGTCGAGGTCATCACGCTCTGCTTGCTCGGGCAGCTGCCCGTGCTGGAGCTCTTCGTGGTGGTCTGGGCGGTGGCGGTGGCGGCCAGGCCGAGGCTCGCGAGCGCGGCCAAGGCGGCGACAGTAAGGGCGGATCGCGGATTCATGTGCGCGAATGTGCCACATGCCCCGCAATTGCCGAGTAGGGGTTCCCCGACAGTCCAGGGCACCGCGTGAGCGACACCGTGCCCTGGGCGGCGATGCCCGACGTCAGCCGTGCCTGAGCCGCGCGCGAGCACTTGGCCTGGCCGGCAGCGACGCCTGGACCAGCACGCGTCAGTGCACGTGCACGTGCCCGCCGGCCACGTGGCCAGCAGGCAGCCGTGCGGCCATGTAGGCGGCGATGGCCGTGGTGAGCGGGGCCGCCAGCACCAGGCCGATCGATCCGACCAGTGTGGCCACCACCTCGACCGCCACGGCCTCGGAGGTGACGGCCGCGGTGAACGATGCATCAGCCAGGCCAAAAACCAGCAGCACCGGCAGCGCCGCGCCTGCATAGGCCAGCACCAGGGTGTTCACCGTGGCCGCCACGTGGTCGTGGCCCACGGCCATGCCGCGGCGGAACAGCTCGCGCCCACCCAGGCGCGGATTGGCAGCGCGCAGGGCCATCACCGTTGATGCCTGGCTCACCGTCAGGTCATCGAGCACGCCCAGCGTGGCGATGACAACGCCGGCGATCAGAAGGTCACGCAGCGAGAGGTCGGTGGCAAACGCCCGCAGGTACGAGGCCTCCTCCGATGAGAATCCCGTCAGGTGGGCAAGGCCGGCCATCAGCATCACCAGCAGCAGGGTCACCACCAGGGCAACGGTGGTGCCGAGGATGGCCGCGACCGAGCGGGGAGAGATTCCGTGCGCCACGGGGATGGTCACCAGCATCACCGCGAGCGCGCCCACAAGCGCCACGGCCACCGGTGGCTGGCCGCCCAGGATTGCGGGGATGATGAAGCCGATCACCACCAGCAGGCTGATGGACAGGCCGATAAGCGCGCGCAGGCCCTTCCACCGTGCCGCGATGATCACCAGCAGGCCGAAGGCGACGGCCAGCAAGAGCAGTGGTGTGCCGCGCTCGAAGTCGCTGAATGCGTAGCGATCCACCTGGACCCCACCGATGCCCTCCGGGAGCTGCGCCCCGGACCGGATCACGCGCACTGAGTCGCCCACGTCGATGGGCAGCCCCGCCGCATCGAAGGCCTGCTGGGTGCCGGCGTCAGGCCCCTCGGCCACGCGCACCGTCACGCGTCGACACTCGCCGGCCTCCACCCCCGGGGCGGCCGCGCATGGCCTCGCCTGCACCGCCACCACCTCGGCCCCGAGCGTGGCCGACTGCCCTCCGTTGGACGGTGCTTCACCACTCGGCCACAGGGCAAAGATGCCGATCACCACGACGAGCGCGATTACTGCGACCGCGCCCAGCAGGGCCTGTGGCCCGGGCCGCCCGCGATACGTGGTGATCATGTCGCGCAGATCGCCCGGAAGCACGGCGCCACGGTACCGATGACCGCGGCCGACGCCGCCGCCCCGCTGTCACAATGCCGGGGCGGGCGCGTAGCTCAGTTGGTTAGAGCAGGGGACTCATAATCCCTGGGTCGCAGGTTCGAGTCCTGCCGCGCCCATCACGATGTGCAGGGATCTGGCTGTCTCCTTTGCCTGTGCGTTCGCGTCTAGGTGCGGCCCCGTGCGGAATGACCCGTTGACGACAGATGGGCGGCCCCAGTCCGGCGGAGACACGCCGGGCTGGGGGTAGACTCACTCTTCCCCAACCGGAACTGGTGTCATGAGTCGACATAACCTCATCGCCCTCGCCGTCGTCCCAATGGCGCTTGCAGCGCCAGCCGCCGCGAGCGCGGCCATGGCCTACATCACAACACCGCTCGACACCAAGGTGCAGGGCCAGGTGATGGTTGCGAGCGACGACGGCTCCGGCGCGCGCGCCGTCGCCTCAGGGGAATTCGCTGCCATCTCGCCCGACGGCACGAAGGTCGCCTACCACGATTACGGCAATTTCAGCCAGCCCCCAGCCCCCAAGATCGGGGTGGTGGATATCGCCACCGGCGAGAGGGTATTGCTCACAGGCATGGAGTGCGTTGGCGAACTCATCTGGGCGCCCAATTCGCGACTGATCGCATGCCAGACGCAGTCGAGCAACGCCAAGGGGTATCTCAGCGGCAACGGCCTCGGGCTCGTCTCCATACCTCCCAGCCTCGCGGGGGTGGCCGGCCTCGAGGTGAAGAGCTGGATCCCCGCCCGCGGCAACGCCGTCGATCGCAGCGTGGCTTTTTCGCCGGACTCCGCGAGCATCGCATTTGCCTGGCGGCGGTATTCGCAGGACGAGGGCGCCAGCAGCCTGTACGTCGCACCTGTCGCAACCCCCTCTGCGCGCAGGCGGGTGCTCACGCGAGCCACTTCGCCCGTATGGGGAGCGCCCGGCATCGCCGCATCACGGCAGGGGAGGGTGCGCACTGAAGTGACGCTCGAGGGCAAGCGATTCTCCATGATCGAAATCGTGCCCACGCAGATATGGACCGTGCGGCCTGACGGCACCGGGGCGCGACGCGCCACGGGCTTCCGGTGGCGGGCGCAGGGATTCAGCGCCGGGCTGATTCCGGCGGCATGGTCGCCTGCGGGCGCCCACATTGCCGGCACAGTCGGCGAGATCTCATGCCAGGCCGCGCAGGCAGGCGTCGCCAACATCAGCGCTTCCACCGGCAAGGTGCAACTCCTGATGAAGAGGACCTCCGCGAGCCCGGTCGCCTACTCGGCTGACGGCCAGCGCATCCTCGTCAACGACGGATGCAAGGGCCGCCAGGCGAAGATCGAGGTCGTCAACGTGAATGGCAGCGCACGGCGGACCCTCGTGGCGAACGCCGGCGTGGTATCCGTGAGCGCAGGCTGGAACGGCTGATCCGGAGTCGGTTCCGGGAGCGACTGACGCCGAGAGCACCACACTTCGCGTAGTTCCCAGGCGCAGGTTCGAGTGCTGCCGCGCCTATTGAGATTTCTCGGGAAGCGGGGCCTCTCTCAGGGGCGTGCGGCGACCGCGAACAGCTTGCAGTAGTCGTACTCGAAACCGTCGGGGCCGGCGGCGTCGTGCAGCGCCCGGTCGATGCGCTGGTCGAGCTCGCTGAAGCCGCCCGGCGGGTTGTCGAGCAGGTGCGCTGCCACCGATCGCGTGCGGGCCATGAACGCGTCGGGGTCTGTGTGCCGCCTGCGGCGCTCCATCCACACGTCAACGGGCTCGAGGCCCGCCGCGCGCAGGTAGTCGGCGATCTGGTCCACGTCGAGCTGGTTCGTGGCGAACCACTCCGTCCACGCGGGCGGGGCGTCCACGCTCACCAGCAGGTCGCGCCAGGCCCCCTCCCCACCGTGGCCTGCGGTGAGGATGCCCATCACCCCTCCCGGGCGCAGGGCGCGCGCCATGCGGGCGATGGCGCCGGGCTTATCGGGGAACCAGTGGAGGGCCATCGCGCAGATCACGGCGTCGAACGCGCCATCGGGCACATCCATCTGCATGACGTCCTCGGCGCGGAGCTCCACCTGCACATCCGGGAACTCGCCGCCCAGCTTGGCGCTGAACTGCTCGAGCATCCCCTCGGAGGGATCGACGCCCACGATGCGCTGCACGTCGAAGCGCTGCACCATGGCGGCGGATGTCCACCCCGTGCCACAACCCACATCGAGCACCGTGCCGTACCCGCCATCCGGCAGCGACATCACCAGGCGCTCGGAGCCCGCGATGTTGTGCCGTACGGCCTCGTCGTAGGTGTTTGCGGCCTTGGTGAAGCCCTCGGCGGCGCTCTTCTGCGTCCCCACCCTACGAGCCCTCGGGCACCGGGTACTCGGCGCCGCACCACTCGCAGTGCGTCACCTCCTGATTGGCTTCTTCCTCGCTCTCGAGAACGGCGTCCTTGCCGCAGTCGGGGCACGTCTTGGTCGCGTCGTCGTCACCCATGGTCGCGTCTCCCCATCGCGTGGTTACCGCCGTAATCATGGCCCACGTGGTCTCCGGCTGCCTCCACGAGGCCGGCCGACGCCACACGTGACCGCGTCCATCCCCGCCCCCTGACGCATCACTAGCCTCCCGCCGAATGATTCCGTGGCTTGGCGAGATAGCGCAGGGCATACCGGCGATCCTCTCCGTGGGCGACCCCGAGACCCTGGTGGCCAGCCTTGGCTACCTGGCGGTGTTCCTGCTGGTGATGGGCGATGGGGTCATCCCCATCTTCCCCGGCGAGACATCCATCGTCGTGGCGGCGGTGTTCGCGGCCAATGGCGACCTCAACATCTGGCTGGTCATCGTGGCCGGAGCCCTCGGCGCCGTCGCAGGTGACTCCATCGCCTTCTGGATGGGACGCGGCGGCGGGCCCTGGATGCGCAAGCACCTCGGTCGCGCGGTGGGCCCCGACCGCGTGGCGGTGGCCGAGCACATGGTGCATCGCCAGGGCGACCTGCTGGTCTTCACCCAGCGCTTCATCACCATCCTGCGGCTGGCGATCAACATCGTGCTTGGCGCCGGCACCATTGCCTACCGCCGCTACCTGGCCATCGACACCGCCGCGGCCTTCGTGTGGTCGGCGCAGGGGGCACTGATCGGCTACGTGAGCGGCAAGCTCTTCCCCGGCGAGACATGGATCGCCGTGGTCGTGGCGCTGTCGGTTGCCGCAGTGCTCATCGGCATCATCGTGCTGCGCGAGCGCCGCCGAATCGTGCGCGAGCGCCGGATGATGGAGCAGGAGGGCGCGGGCCCGCTGGCACCCTAGGAGCCGAGCACCTCGGTCACCATGACGGCGCCCACGGTGCGGTTGCTCCCCGGGTCGACCAGCACCATGGAGCCCATCTCCCGGTTCACCGCGTAGGGCTGCACGGCGAGGGGCTGGGCGAGCATGAGGGTGGCGATGCCGAGGTCGTTTGCCTCGAGGGCGTCGGCCTGCTCATGCTTCATCGCGTCGAGGTCGAGGCGCTCGTGGAGCTCCTCCACGATGGCCGGCACGAGGCGGGCGCTCTGGCGCACCTCCAGGCGGGCCGGCGCGCTGAGCGGGTTCTCGTCGAGCCAGGCGATGGTCACCTTCACGCGCGTTGCCACCTGCGGCGGGTCGGCCACGGGGGCCAGCACGTCGCCGCGGCTCACGTCGATGTCGGTGGCCAGGTGCAGCGCCACGCTCAGCGGCGCGCTGGCCATGTCGCGGGCCTCGCCCAGCACGTCGATGGCCGTGACGGTCGAGCTCTTGCCGCTGGGCAGGGCGATGACCTCATCCCCCACCCGCACCGTGCCGCTGGTGATGCGGCCGGCCAGGGCGCGCACGTCGGCACCGCCCTCGTCGTGGCGGGTCACCCACTGCACCGGCATGCGGAAGGCCTCCTCGGCGATGAGGCGGTCGAGGTCGTGCAGCACCTCGAGAACCGTGGGGCCGGAGTACCAGGCCAGCTTGTCGGACCGCTCGGTGATGTTGATGCCCTCGAGCGCCGACAGCGGAATGGCCGTGATGCGCGGGCCGTCCACCGCCTCCGATGCCGCGCGGAGCTCATCGGCCAGCTCGTTGAAGCGCCCCTCGTCGTAATCGACCAGGTCGATCTTGTTCACGCAGGCGATCACGTCCTCCACGCCCAGCATGGCGCAGATGGCCAGGTGTCGGCGGGTCTGGGAGGTGAGGCCGTTCTTGGCGTCCACGAGCAGGATCGCCACGTCGGCGCCGGCGGCGGCGGTCACCATGTTGCGGGTGTACTGCTCGTGCCCCGGGGCGTCACCCAGCAGGATGCGCCTGCCGTTGGCGTCGAACGACCGGTAGGCCACGTCGATGGTGATGCCCTGCTCGCGCTCGGCACGCAGGCCGTCGGTGAGAAGCGCGAGGTCGAGGAACTTGCGCCCGCGCTTGCGCGAGGCCTCCTCCACATGGGCGATCTCGTCTGCGTTCAGATGGCCGGTCTCGTAGAGCAGGCGGCCGATCAGCGTGCTCTTGCCGTCATCCACCGATCCCACGGCGACGGCATGCAGCATCGGGCTCTCAGCGGGCACTAGAAGTACCCCCCGCGCTTGCGGTCTTCCATGGCGGCCTCGCTGGTCTTGTCGTCGGCCCGGCTGGCGCCACGCTCGCTCACGTCGCTCTCGCGCGTCTCGGCCAGCACCTGCTCCACCGTGCTCGCGGTGCTCAGCGTGCAGGCGGTGCAGGTGGCGTCGCCCACGGTGCGGAACCGCACGGTCTCGGTGAAGGTGTCCTCGCCGGGCAGGCGCTCCACGAAGTCAGCGGCGGCCATGAGCATGCCGTCGCGCACGAACACCTCGCGCTGGTGCGAGAAGTAGATGCTGGGCAGCGAGAGGCCCTCGCGCTGGATGTACGCCCAGATGTCGATCTCGGTCCAGTTGCTCAGCGGGAACACCCGGAAGTGCTCGCCCTTGCGCAGCTTGGTGTTGTAGATCGACCACGGCTCGGGGCGCTGGTTGCGGGGGTCCCACTGGCCGAACATGTCGCGGTGGCTGAACACGCGCTCCTTGGCGCGGGCGCGCTCCTCGTCGCGGCGCGCGCCGCCGAAGCAGGCGTCGAACTGGTGCTCGGCGATGGCGTCGAGCAGCGTGGTGGTCTGCAGCCTGTTGCGGCTGGCGCGGGGGCCCGTCTCGTCCTGCACCCGGCCCTTCGCGATCGACTCCTCCACGCTGGCCACGATCAGCCGCTCGTCGATCTCCTTCACGTACCAGTCGCGGTACTCCACCACCTCGGGGAAGTTGTGGCCGGTGTCCACGTGCATCAGCGGGAAGGGCAGGCCCGCGGGCGTGAAGGCCTTGGTGGCCAGGTGGGCCAGCACGATGCTGTCCTTGCCACCGCTGAACAGCAGCACGGGGCGCTCGCACTCGGCGGCGCACTCCCTGATGATGTGCACGGCCTCGGCCTCCAGCACGTCGAGCGTGCTGAGTTCGGTCAGGGTGCTCACGTGGCGGGGCCTCCCGCGGGGTGCAGCCCGCACTCGGTCTTCTCAAGGCTTGCCCAGCGGCCCTCGCGGCCGGTGCCGGGCTTGGTGCAGTAGGTGCAGCCGATGCTTGCGTAGCCCTTGCCGTGCAGCGGGTTCACGATGAGGTCGCGCTCGCGGATGCGCGCCCACACGTCGTCCTCGGTCCAGTCGGCAAGCGGGCTGATCTTCCAGTTGCCGCGCGCGTCGTCGAACTCCACCTTGGGCGTGCCGGCGCGCGTGGGCGCCTGGTCGCGTCGGAGGCCGGTGATCCAGGCGTCGAGGTCGGCCAGCGCGCGGCCCAGGGGTTCCACCTTGCGAATGGCGCAGCACTGGTTGGGGTCGCGCTCCCAAAGGCGATCGCCGTACTCGGCGGCCTGCTCCTCGGGAGTCGGACCGCGGAAGGCCTCGATGGTGATGCCGTACCGATCCTCGTAGGCCTTCCAGGTGTCGTAGGTCTCCGGGAAGAGAAAACCCGTGTCGAGCGCGAACACGCGTACGTCCGGCCGCACCGCGAACGCCATGTCGAGCAGCACGGCCTCCTCCTGCTGGAACGAGCAGGCGATGGCCAGTCGCGACCCGAAGGCCTCGACGGCGGCGGCCACGATCTGGTCGGCGGTGAGGCCCTCGGCCTCGGCGGGCGAAAAGGGCAGCGGGCTGGCGTTCGGCACGGGCGCGCAGGATAGCGCACGCCCGCAAGCGCTTATGCGCGCGAGAACAAACGCTTATGCGCGACCGTTCCCCAGGTGGGCGCTCACGGCCATCGCTACCTTCGCCACATGACTTCCCGACTTCGACGTGCTGTTTCGACCGGATGGGGCCTCGTCCGGCGGCATCCGATCGTCACATCCCTCTACGTGCTGGTGCTGCTCTTCGGCATCGCCATGGGCATCATCATGGGCCTGCCGCTTCCCGTGGTGGGCGTGACCCTCGTGGTGATCGTGGCCGCGCTCCTCGCCACCTGGGGGCGCAAGGGGTCGGGGCCGGGCTTCGCCATCGGAAGCCTGGTGGTGAGCGGCCTGGTGGTGGTCGGGCTCATCCAGCTCGTGCCCTACGGCCGCGACCGCACGCAGCCGCCCATCACCGGCGAGCCGCAGTGGGCGACGGCGGAGACGCGCACCCTCATGGTCCAGGCCTGTTACCACTGCCATGCGAGCGAGGTGGAATACCCGGCGTACGCCAACATCGCGCCGTCATCGTGGGCCGTGCAGAGCCACATCGCCGGTGGCCGCAGCGAGGTGAACTACCAGCAGTTCGCCACGGATCCCGGCGCTGCAGACGAGACCATCCAGGTGATCCGCGACGGGTCCATGCCACCGGCCTATTTCACCCGGTTCGGGCTCAACCCGGAGGCGGCGCTCACGGACGCCGAGAAGGCGGCGCTCATCGCCGGCCTCGAGAAGACCCCGGGCCTGGGCGGGGGCGACTAGCCCCCGAAGTCGCCGAAGTTCTCGAAGAGGTCGCCCACGAAGCTGCTCTTCTTCTTTTTCTTCTGAGGCGCAGCAGGAGGGTCATCCCGCCGTGGCTCCGGCTCACGGCCCCCGCCCCCGCCGCCACTCGATCCGCTCCAGGCCTCTGACCGCTCGATGATCTTGTCCAGCTCGCCGCGGTCGAGCCACACACCCCGGCACTCAGGGCAGTAGTCGATCTCGATGCCGTCGCGGTGGCTCATGTGCAGGGTCTGATCGCAGTGCGGGCACTTCATCGCGGCGATTCCTCCGAATCGGGTGGTGACGCGTGCATCATTGCCACGCCTGGCTGGGCGTTGCGGCGAACGGTCGGTTCGCTAACCGGCCCTTAAGGCGCGGCCTGCTCCACCCGCTGGCGCAGCACGGATGCCGCAGGCAGGTCGCCCTCCCGGCCGGCGGCAACCGCATCGCCCACCTCGCCCGGGGTCGAGTGGCGCCCGTCGTAGACGATCACGATGCTCTCGTCGCCCGCGACCAGGTAGGTGCTCTCGCCGAAAGCCGTGTACCGGGTGGCGCCGATGCCGATGAGCGCCCGCTCGGGGCATCCGGCCTGTGCCAGGTACTGCCCCACCGGCTCGAGCGGGGTGTCGTCGGAGCCCTGCTGATGGGCCAGGCGGTCGAGCAACCAGTCGATGAGCGTGGGGCCGGCGTACGAGTAACCGGCGGCGGGACTGTCCACGCCGTACTCGTGCACCCGGCCATCGCGCCTCATGAAGCTGGCGATGCGCAGCGTGGCCAGGCCGCCGTCGGCGGAGATGTCGTGCACGGCGAACCCGCGGGCGGCCACGCCCTTCGACGCCGGCCCCCAGTTCTTCTTGTCGCTGATCTTGCGTGCGCCCTCGCGGCGGATGGAGCAGTCATTCCACGCGGCCACGGCCTCCGGGGCGACCGACACCACGTGGCCGGAGTCGTCGTACGCCACCCGCGCAAGAACACCCATCTCGGGCTCGATCTGCAGGTCGACACCGGGCTCAGCAGGCAGCACCAGCAGGTCGTGGGTAACCGGGAACACACCGAGCTGCCCCGCTCTCCCCGGCACGAACCAGGGGAAGATGCCCTTGGGCGCCTCGGCGGCCACGGGCACCACGTTGGCGAAGTCGGCGGCCTCACCCGCCTGCTCCAGGTGCCCGGCGAAGTTTCCCGCCACTCCGAGCCCCGCGGCGGCGTGAAGTGCGTGGAGGTCGATGTCGATCACGGTCGGGCACCCTACGGGACATAAGACCCTGAACCCGGCGCCAAAAGCAGGAAGTCGGAAATCGCGCGGCACGCGGCGTGCGGCCCCTGCTTAGAATGCCCGGTCCCCTGCAGTCCAAGACAAGGGAAGGTTCATGTCGGCATTCGACGCCGAGGTCCAGAAGACCCGGGAGTACATGGATTCGCCGCGCTTCGCGGAGATCACCCGCATCTACTCCGCGCGCATGGTCGCTGAGCAGAAGGGCACCATCAGCCAGGACTACACCGTGGCCCGCGAGGCCGCGGAGGGCTTCTACGCCCGCCTGCGCGAGCTGTTCAGCGAAGGCAAGTCCATCACCACCTACGGCCCCTATTCGCCGGGCCAGGCGGTAGCCCAGAAGCGCGCCGGCATCGAGGGCATCTACCTGGGTGGCTGGGCAACCAGCGCCAAGGGCTCCATCAACGAGGACCCGGGGCCCGACCTCGCCTCGTACCCGCTGAGCCAGGTGCCCGATGAGGCCGCCGCCATCGTGCGCGCCCTCCTCACCGCCGACAAGAACCAGACCTTCATGCGCGCCCACATGAGCGCGGCCGAGCGCGAGGCCACCCCCGTGGTGGACTTCCGGCCGTTCATCATCGCCGACGCCGACACAGGCCACGGCGGCGACGCCCACGTGCGCAACCTGGTGCGTCGCTTCGTGGAGGTCGGCGTGCCCGGCTACCACATCGAGGACCAGAAGCCCGGCGCCAAGAAGTGTGGCCACCAGGGCGGCAAGGTGCTGGTGCCGAGCGACGAGCAGATCAAGCGTGCCTCGTCGGCCCGTTTCCAGCTGGATGTCATGGGCGTGCCCGGCATCATCGTGTGCCGCACCGACGCCGAGGCCGCCAACCTGCTGGACGGCTGCGGCGACGAGCGCGACCAGCCGTTCATCCTGGGCGTCAACGGCACGGCAGTGCCCGCCTACCGCGCCGGCTTCCTGGGCGTGATCAAGCAGCTGCACAACGCAGGCATCGAGGAGCTCAACGGGCACCTGCTGTACGCCGTGAGCGCCGAGGAGCAGGCCGAGGCAGACAAGTGGCTGGCCGACTCCGGCGTGGCCGCGAAGGTGGCCGACATCGCCAAGGCCCACCTGGCCGACCCGGACGCCCTGCCCGAGGACACCCTCGACACCGCCGCTGACGCCTTCCTGGCCGAGTGGGAGGCCGGCGCGAAGCTGTCCACCCTGGCCGAGGCCGTGGCCGAGGCCATCACGTTCCGCGCCGACGAGGGCGTGGACGTCGGCATGACCGTCGACGAGTGGAACGAGTTCTCGCACCGTGCCGGTTGGTACGAGATCCGCGAGAAGGCCCGCAACATGGGCATCGAGGTCGACTGGAGCGCCGACCGGGCCAAGACCCCGGAGGGCTACTTCCAGATCCGCGGGGGCATCCCGTACGCCATCGCCAAGTCGCTGGCGGTGGCCCCGTTCGCCGACATCCTCTGGATGGAGACAAAGACGGCCGACCTGGCAGACGCCAAGGAGTTCGCCGACGCCATCCACGCCGTGTTCCCCAACCAGATGATGGCGTACAACCTGTCGCCGTCGTTCAACTGGGACACCACCGGGATGAACGACGATGAGATGCGCGCCTTCCCTCTCGAGATCGGGAAGATGGGCTTCGTCTTCAACTTCATCACCTACGGCGGTCACCAGATCGACGGCCTGGCTGCCGAGGAGTTCTCGCAGTCGCTCAAGGAGGACGGCATGCTCGCGCTGGCGCGCCTGCAGCGCCGCTTCCGCCTGCTGGAGTCGCCATACCGCACGCCGCAGACCCTTGTCGGCGGACCGCGTGGCGACGCCGCCCTGGCCGCGATCACGGGCCAGACGGCCACCACCAAGGCCATGGGTGCCGGCAGCACGCAGCACCAGCACCTGGTGCAGACGGAGGTTCCGCCGAAGACGCTGGCCGAGTGGCTCGGCCCGTGGAAGGAGCACAACGGCATCAGCGACGACCTCAAGGTGTCGCTGCGCCCGCACACCCCGGGTTCGCAGATCCTCGAGCTGTCCATCAGGAACGGCTCGGACGAGAAGGTGGCGAACATCGTCTTCAACGTCATGGAGGACCGCGCCGGCCGCGTGTTCCTCTCCGTGCGTGACCAGAACACGTTCGACCTGGGCCTGCGTCGCAAGCGCCTCATGACGCTGCTTCACCTGTTCCTGATCCACCGCTACAAGGCGGAGTCGATCCACTACCTCACGCCGACCGAGGACAACAAGAGCGCCGCCGACGCCCTGGTGCGCCGCGGCCTCTTCACCTCCTCGCACGACGAGGTGGGCGACATCATCGTCGCCGACATCAACGGTGCCACGGTCGCCGAGTGGGTCAAGCCCGACTCGGCCGGTCGCCAGGCCCTCATCGAGGGTGGCGGCAGCAAGTAGCACCGCAGGGCATGGGCAGTACCCGCGCCCCTGCTCCGGTCCATCCGGGGCGGGGGCGCTACGTTTCATGGGGATGACCGACACCACGCCCCCCACACCCGACGAGCGCCGCCAGGCAGGACGCGCGCTTCGCAAGATCACCCCGAGGTCGTCGCTCGCGGGCTTCACTCCGCCGGCACGCCGCTTCGACCCCCTGCGGGTGCTGCTGCAGCAGGACCGCACGCGCATCCCAGACCTCGTGCCCATCCGCCACGGTCGCATGGCGGTGTCGCCCTTCACCTTCCTGCGCGGGGCCGCCGCGGTGATGGCCCGCGACATCGCGGGGCAGCCGTCCACGGGCCTGCGCGTGCAGTGCTGCGGCGACTGCCACCTGCTGAACTTCGGCGCCTACGCCACACCCGAGCGCAAGCTGGTGTTCGACGTCAACGACTTCGACGAGACGCTGCAGGCGCCGTTCGAGTGGGACGTCAAGCGACTGGCGGCCAGCATCCACGTGGCTGCACTCGACAACGGTTTTCCCGCCGCCGCGGCCCGCACCGCCGTGCTGGCAGCGGCCGAGCAGTACCGCACGGCGATGGCCGGGCTGTCGCTGAAGACCAACCTCGAGGTCTGGTACTCGTCGGTGGATGTCGAGGGCCTCGCGGCGCTCATCGCCGACCCGGAGCAGCGCAGGAAGTTCGAGAGGAACGTGCGCAAGACCGAACGGCGCGGAAACCTCCAGGCGCTCGAGAAGCTCGGCACCGTCTCAAAGGGCGGACGCGTGCGAATCGCCGACCAGCCTCCTCTTGTGATGCACGTGCCCCTCCACGAGGGGCGTGACACGACGGAGGTCGTGGCCACGCTCGAAGCGCGCTACCGCGAGACCCTGCCCGACGACCGGAAGCGGCTGTTCGACAGCTACCGCTTCGCCGACGCCGCCCGCAAGGTGGTGGGCGTGGGCTCGGTGGGGCTCGATGCGCGTATCGCGCTCTTCCTCGGCCGTGACGACGGCGACCCGCTGTTCCTGCAGATGAAGGAGGCGCGGCCGTCGGTGCTCGCCCCCTACGCCGGCGCGAGCCCCTACCGCCATCAGGGCGAGCGGGTGGTGCAGGGCCAGCGGCTCATGCAGGCGGCCAGCGACCTCTTCCTGGGCTGGTACACGGGCTTCAACCGCAAGCACTACTACGTGCGGCAGCTGCGCGACATGAAGGGATCGGCGGACGTCTCCACGATGTCGGCCGACATGTTCGCGCAGTACGGCCGCCTGTGCGGCGGCACGCTCGCGCGGGCCCATGCGCGGTCGGGCGACGCCTGCATGATCGCCGGGTACCTGGGCTCGGGTACGCAGTTCGACGAGGCAATGGCCGACTTCGCGCGCGACTACGCCGTGCAGGCCACGGCCGACCACGCCGAGCTCGAGCAGGCAATCGAGGACCAGCGCATCATCGCCGTCACCGGCGTCTAGTGAACGTCCCCTTCCTCGCGCACAGCTCGCGGGCGGTGTACGGCACGATCGTGGCCACCGCAGCGCTGGCGGCCACCGACGTGGCGTTCGAGGAGTGGAACAGCTGGCAGTTCCTCGGCACCCTGGTGGTGACGCTGGTGGTGCTGTGGTTCGCCGAGGTCTACTCCAGCGCCATCGGCGACTCCGGCGAGCAGGGCCTGCGGCAGCGAATCAGCGAGGCGGCGTCCGACCACGCGGCGGTGCTCGAGCCCATCGTGCCGCTGGGCATCCCGCTGGTGCTCGGAGGCCTCGGCCTGTGGGCCGCCGGAATGGCGCTCACGATTACCCTGGGCGTGGGCGTGGTGGCGCTGGGGCTGTGGGGCGGCCTCGCCGCCATCGCCCGTGGCGGCTCGGTGCCGCGGGCCGTGGGAGCGGGCGTGGTGAGCGCCTGCATCGGCCTGGTGATCATCGTGCTCAAGACATGGCATTGAGCGGCAACGGGCTACCCGCGCGCGAACGGCGTCCGCGCTCGCCCAAGGGCCGCGGTCGGGTGGTGGCGGAGATCCTGGGCGAGGAGCGCCCGGTGGTTCCGGTGCCGCTCGACCACCGCGACTCGTTCGAACTCCTCACCGCCACGATCCTCTCGGCGCAGTGCACCGACGTCATGGTGAACAAGGTCACGCCCGCCCTGTTCTCGCGCTACCCCACCCCGGCCGCCATGGCCGCGGCCGACATCACGGAGATCGAGGAGATCATCCGCCCCACCGGCTTCTTCCATGCCAAGGCCACGTCGCTCATCGGCATGGCCACCGCGGTGCAGGAGCGCTTCGGCGGCGAGGTGCCCGGCACCATGGAGGATCTCGTCACCCTGCCCGGCGTGGGTCGCAAGACCGCCAGCGTGATGCTGGGCCACTGGTTCGACGAGCCGGCCATCGCGGTGGACACCCACGTGCTGCGGCTGTCAAAGCGCCTTGGCCTGTCGGAATCCGACGACCCCGTGAAGGTGGAGGCAGACCTCAAGAAGGTCTGGCCGCGCGACATGTGGGCCGACACCGGCCTGCGCCTGATCATGCACGGCCGGGAGACCTGCACCGCTCGCCGCCCGAAGTGCGACGGCTGCCCGCTGTGGAACGCCTGCGTGAGCCGCGGGGCGTTCTAGGCGGTCACATGCCCTGGGGCGGGGGGTCCTGCCTCTCGCGCAGGAAGCGCTCCAGCTCGGCCACCAGCTCATCGCCGGTCGGAAGGTCCTGGTCGTCGAGGCTGCTCTCGTCGGCGGCCTGCTCGAGCTGCTCCACGAGCTGCTGCAGGCGCGGATCGGCGGCAACCACCTGGTCGACCTGCTCCTCGAACTCCCGGGCGCTGGCGCGCACCTCGGTGGTGTCGAATCGCACGCCGGTGGCGGTGCTCACGCCCTCCAGCAGGGCCAGCTCGGCCTTGTGGTTCACCACGCCTGCGGCGTAGTGGGAGGTGGGCGCCCACAGGGACACCGCCTCCATGCCGCGCTCGGCGGCGAGCAGGTGCAGCACGCCCACGATGCCCGTGGGGCCGCGGTAGCCGGGCGGACGGGTGTCGAGCCCCTCCACCAGGCCGTCCTGGGTGGCCATGACCGTCAGCGTCACGTCACGGGTGTGCGGCACGTCGGCAAGGAGCGCGCCCAGGGTCACGAAGCGACGCACGCCCAGGGCCTCTACCGCGTCGAGCAGCAGGCGGCAGAAGGTGGGCCACCTCATCGAGGGCTCGCCACCCACCACCAGCACGAGGTCGTGCTCGGCATCCGGGCAGCGGGCCGCGGTGATCTCCACCTCCGGCCACGTGAGCGTGTGCTCGGGGCCGGTGAGGTCGATGATGGGCCGGGTCACCTGGAAGTCGTAGAACTCCTCGGGGTCCACCGAGCCGATCGACTCGGCATTCCGCTGCTCCGCGATGGTGGCGATGGTGGTCGACGCCGCGCTTGCGGCGTCATTCCATCCGCGGAAGGCGACGATCACGATCGGGTCGCGCAGCGGTGGATCGGGCGGGGTGATGGAGAGCGATGCGGGCATGTGTCCATGGTGACAGGTGATCGGCCGCATGGCCGCGCGTTCGGCATGCCGCCCCGGTCGGTACCGTGCCGCGCGTGAGCCTGGACGCCCCCCACCCCGCGCGCACCCGCGTGTTCGCGCTGGCCACGGCGGCAATCGCCGTGGACACCCTCATGTTCAGCGCCATCGTGCCCGCCCTGCCGGAGTACCAGCGCGAGATGGGGCTGTCGGACACCGCCGTGGCGCTCATCTTCGCCGCGTTCCCCATCGCCCAGCTGCTGGTGGCCCTGCTGCTGCCCCGCTGGGTCGACAGCGCCGGCAGGCGCAAGGCGCTGGTGTTCGGGGCGCTGCTGCTGGCCGCATCGGGCGTTGCCTTCGCATTCGCGCAGGATCCCGCCACGCTGGCCATCGCCCGCGCGGTGCAGGGCGGCGCAGCAGCCCTCACATGGACCGGCGCGCTCGCCGCGGTGAGCGACGTCTACCCCACCAACCAGCTGGGCTTCCGCCTCGGGCTCGCAGAGACAGCCGGTGGTGGCGTGGGCCTGCTCGGCCCCCTCATCTCGGGCGTGCTCATCGACGCCACGAGCGTCCGCACGACGTTCCTGGTGGTCTCGGTGGTGCCGCTGGCCCTGGCCGCCTGCGTGGCCCTCATCCCGGAAACCGCACGGCCGTCGTCCAGCCCGCCGTCGATCATCGCAGGGCTCCGCAGCGTTGCCCGATCGCGCGGCGCGCGCGCGGGCGGGCTCGCCCTCATCCTGCTGGCGTTGGTGGAGGCCATGCTCGAGCCCCTGCTGCCGCTCGATCTCTCCGAGCGCCTGGGCCTGTCATCGAGCGGAATCGGCCTGGTGCTCGCCCTCGGCACGGCCGCGCTGTTCCTGGGTTCCCCCGTGGGTGGCTGGTGGTCCGACCGCGCCGGGCGGCGCCTGCCCATCATCGTGGGCGGCATCATCACGGCCGTCGCCCTGCCCTTCGTCGCCATGGGCCCCGCCTGGTGGGTGACGCTGGCATTCGCCGTATGCGTGGGCGGCGCCGCCATCCTGGCGGCCCCGGCCGGCCCCCTCTTCACCGAGGCGGTCGACGACATGGGGCACGCGGGCTCCTACGGCCTGAGCGCAGCGGCGATGGTGGTCGTCTATTCGGCCGGCTACACGCTCGGGCCCCTCCTGGGCGGCGGCCTGCACCTGGCGCTGTCCTTCCAGGGCGTGGCGATCACGGTGGCGGTGATCGTGGCCCTCGGAACCGCCTGGATCGCCACCATGCTTCCCCGACACTGACGCCCCGGTAGTTCGCCCGGCCCCGCGCCGGACACCACCCCCATGCGCTCACCTAGCATCTCGCCCCGGAATCGACCGGAGGGAAGACGTCATCGTGGGCTGGACCAAGACGACCACTCGCCGAGCGCTTGCCGTGGGGCTCGCGGGCGCTGCCATCGCCTCCCCGGCGCTTGCGCAGAACAGCTACAACGTGCGCGCCGAGGGCCAGGTAACCAAGGCCACCAAGATCACGCGCGTCTCGGCCCAGCTGAACGGGTACGTCCAGAACCCCACCGGGCAGAAGTCGCGCCTCGCCTTCACGGTGGGCAAGCGCACCTTCACGAGCGGGTGGAGCACCAGCCGGCTCCCCCGGAAGGTCTCGGCGGCGGCCACGGGCCTGCGCCCCGGAACCAAGTACACGGTGCGCGGCCAGGTGCAGGCCTACGTGCTCTGCAAGGGCACCAAGCGCAAGCCCTGCAAGGCGAAGTTCGTCGTCAGGACGCGCCCGGCGGGTACGGTGTCCTTCACCACCAAGGCGTAGGAGTGACAATGGCCACGGTTGACCCCAAGCGCAAGGCGCTCGTGAAGGCGCTCATGGAGCGCAACCTCTACGAGATGCTCGACGTGCCCCGCGACGCGGGCGACGAGGAGATCCTCGCCGCCATCGCAACGCGCACGGAGTGGGTGGAGGAGACCCCCATGCGCCATGCCGACCGCGAGGCGGAGATGCACTGGCTCGCGTGGGCGGACCGCGCCCTGGTGAAGGACCCGGAGATCCGCGCTGAGTACGACGCCGCCCTCGACGCCAGGGCCGCGGCCGAGGCCCGGGCCGTGGAGTCCAAGCAGCGCGTGCGCAAGCTGCGCGAGGCGCGCGACCAGCTGGCCCGCCGCGAGGCCAGCCGCGCGGTTCCGGTGGAGGAGAAGAAGCCCGCGCGCAAGGCGGCATCGCCCAAGAAGAAGGCCGAGGTCGTGGCGCCCGCCGGTGCCGGCCCCGAGGTGGAGGCCGTCGTGGAGGTCGTGTCGGAGACCGTGGAGGTCAGCGCCACGCCGGATGGCGGCGTGCAGGTGACCGATACCGTCGACGTGGTCGAGGCCGTGGTCATGTCCGACGGCCAGGTGGAGGCCGTGGAGGTCATCGACACCATCACCGTCACCGAGGACGCCCAGGGCAACGTGGACGCCACCGAGACCATCGAGGTGGTCGAGGTGGACGAGCGCCCCGGGGACGCCCCGGCCTAGGAGTCGAGGATGCGGCGGGCGGCCCACAGGCCGGTCGCCGCGACGTCCTCCATGTGCGGGCCGGCGGCCACTGCGTCGCCGGCCAGGAGCACCCGGGTCCAGTCGGGGTTGAGCGCCTCCTGGTCGAGCCGCCCGCGGGTGGTGGAGTAGCGCCAGCGCTTCACCTGCGACCACACGGGGGATGACGCCTGCTTGCCGAGCACCTTGGCAAGCGCCGGCAGCACCTCCGCCAGCACCACGCGGTCCGACTCCTCCATGAGGCGGTCGCTCACCTCGGGGTCGAGCCGCACCACCAGCGGCACCACGCCATCCACCGGCTCCCGGCCCTTGGCCACCTCGTTGGTGATGTACGTGATGGGGCCGGTGAGGGGCCTGTGCGCGAACCACCCGGGTGGGTCCATGGCCACCCCGGCCAGCACCATCACGGCCACGTCGTACTGCACGGCACGCACGTCGGCAGCGCGCACCGCGCCCCGCGGGCTGGAGTCGAGCAGGTCGGCGGCCTGTGCACCGGGTGCCGTGATGATCACCCAGTCGTACAGCCCGAGCGTGTTCCCCTGGTCCTGGGCCAGCTCCAGCAGGTCGCCATCGGCACGGATGCCTGCCACGCGAACGTCCGTGACCACCTGCAGGCCATCGGCCATGGCCTTGGGCAGGCGGGTCATGCCCGCCGGCCAGCCGAGGCGCGGTGCCCCCTCGATGGCGCGCCCCGGCACGGGGTCGCCCGGTGCCTCCACCTCCACCACGTCATCGGCCGCGAACTCCACGATGTACTTGGCCAGCACCCCGCCCGGCGGGGCGTCGAGCATGGGAAGGCCATGGTCGAGCACGGCACCGCCCTCGGCACGGCGCGCCGCCATGCGGCCGCCGAGGCCCCTGCTCTTCTCGAACACCACCACCTCGTGACCGGCACCGGCCAGCTCGCGTGCGGCGACCAGGCCGGAGATTCCCGCACCGATGATGGCCACCCTCACGAGTGGGTCACCACCTCGGCCCGTGCGCGCTGCTCTGCGCGGGCCAGCTTGCAGATCTTGCGCAGCGTGCCGCCGAACACGTACTGGTGGAATGGCCACATTGCGTACCAGTAGGCACGGCCGAGCACCCCCATCGGGTCGAACAGCGCCGTCTGGTGAATCATGGTGCCCGAGGGAACCTCGCGCACCTCGTACTGCAGCCACGCGCGCCCGGGCAGTGCCATCTCGGCCTTCATGCGCAGCAGGTGGCCGGGCTGGACCTCCTCGACGCGCCAGAAGTCCACGGTGTCGCCAACCACCACGTGGTCCGGGTCGCGCCGCCCCCGGCGCGCGCCCGCGCCACCGAAGGGCAGGTCGAGCGCGCCGCGGACGTCCCACATCCAGTCGGCGTGGTACCAGCCGGCATCGCCGCCGATGCGCTCGATGGGCGCGAACGCCACCTCGGGCGGCACCGGAACGAACGCCGAGCGGGCGTCCACGAGCCGGGTGCCCTTGCGGGCGCCACCCCAGCGCATGCGCTCCTGGCCGCGCGACGACACGGCGTCCGACCACTTGGTCTCGGCGAACTCGCGGTCCTCGTTGGCCAGCGCACGCTCGATCTGCTCGGTCATCCCCATGGGCTGCACCGCGAACATCCGCCGGGCGAGGTCGTTGGTCACAACGGTCTCGGCCTTCAGGCCGTCCACCAGCTCACGACCGATTCGCGCGTACACGGGGGTCACCAGGCCGAGCCAGAGGCTGGAGAGGCGCGGGGTGAGCACCGGTACGCGGATGAAGAAGCGCCTCAGGCCGCGGGCCTTGCCGTACTGGACGAGCAGTTGCCCGTACGACACGCGGTCCGTGCCGCCGATCTCCACCACCTCGCTGCCCTCGAGCGGCACCTCGGAGGCCTCCACCAGGTACTCGATGACGTCCTCGATGCCGATGGGCTGGGTGGGCGTGTCCACCCACTTGGGCCAGATCATCACGGGCAGGCGGTCCACCAGCGCGCGCACCATCTCGAACGAGAGGCTGCCGGATCCGATGATGACCGACGACCGGAACTCGATCGCGGGCACGGCTCCCGACCTGAGTATGCGCCCCACCTCCTGCCGGCTCTCGAGGTGCGTGGACATGTGCGGCCCGCTGCCAAGGGCGCCCAGGTACACGATGCGCTTCACGCCGTTTCGCTCAGCGGCGGCGGAGAAGTTGCGTGCCGCGTCGCGCTCGGCCTTGTGGTAGTCGCCCTTCGCGCCCATCGAGTGCACGAGGAAGTACGCAACGTCCACGCCGCTCATGGCCTCGTCCAGGCCCTCGCCGGTGATCACGTCGCCCTTGACGATGCGCGTGGTGGGCAGGCAGCGCGATTCGAGGTTGTCGGGCGTACGTGCGAGGCACGTGATGTCGTCGCCCCGCTCCTCCAGGCGGTGCAGCAGGCGGCCGCCCACGTACCCCGTGCCCCCGGTGATCAGCACCCTCCGGCTCACGCAGCGGCCTCCTGCATCTCGGCCCATCTCATGTCCGCCTCCTTGTAGCGCGCAATGGCCTCATTGCGGCGGAGCGAGTGCTCCACCACGGGGGCCGGGTAGTCGATGCCGATCCTGCACCCCGCCTCGCGCTGGGTGTCGTCGTCCATGTTCCACGGTTCGTGGATGTACTTCGCGGGCACGCGCGCGAGCTCGGGAATCCATCGCCGCACGTAGTCGCCCGATGGATCAAACCGCTTGGCCTGCAGCACCGGGTTGAACACGCGGAAGTACGGCGCGGCATCGGTGCCGGTTCCCGCCGTCCACTGCCAGCCACCGTTGTTGTTGCAGGGGTCGCCGTCCACGAGGCGGCGCATGAACTCGGCCTCGCCCCGACGCCAATCGATGAGGAGGTCCTTCACCAGAACGCTTGCGGCCACCATGCGGGCACGGTTGTGCATCCACCCCGTGGCGCGCATCTGGCGCATGCCGGCATCGCACAGCGGAAACCCCGTGCGCCCCTCGCACCAGGCGGCGAACAGGTCCGGGGCGTCGTCCCACTCGATGCCGCGGAAGGACGGCTTGAGCGCCGCACCCGCCACCTCGGGGTGACGGGCCATGTGATGGGCATAGAAGTCGCGCCACGCGAGTTGGCGCCAGAAGGCCACGCGCGATTCGGCGTTGCCCGTTCCCCCGCGAATCGCCCTGCCCACCTGCGACGGCGACAGCACGCCCATGCGGAGGTCGGCCGAAAGGTGCGACGTCCCGTCGTCCGCCAGCAGGTCGCGCCCCACGCCGTAGGCATCGAGCGCACCGCTGCGGATGAACTGCTCCAGTCGGCCCCGGGCGGCCGCGGGCCCGGCCTCGATCGGCGACTCGCCCGTGAGCAGTCCATCGATGTCGTCCGACGCGAGGGCGGGGCCGGCGATGCGGTCGGGTGGTGCGATGCGGTCGGCCACCGGATGCTGGTCCCACGCCCGGAAGAAGGGCGTGAACACCAGGTAGCCGTCGCCCTTGGAGCCGGAGACCTCCTCGAGGGGCAGCCGCCACGGGCCACCGACGGCACGCATGTCCATGCCCTCGTCGTCGAGCGCACGGGCCACGGCGGCGTCGCGGCGTCGCGAGTACGGGGTGACGTCATCGGTCACCATCACCACATCGGCGCCTGCCTCGCGCGCCACCTGGGGCACGACGTCGACGGGGTCGCCGTGCCGCAGCACGAGCGCCGCCCCACGCGATCTCAGTTCTGCGCCCAGGGCCTCCAGGCACTCGCGCAGGAAACCCACGCGGGCGGGGGCCTGGTGATGCGGGGCGCCGAGCAGCGCCGGGTCAGCCACCCACAGGGCCACCACATCGCCCCGTTCGGCTGCAGCTGCCAGGGCCGGGTGGTCGTCAACGCGCAGGTCGCGGCGGAACCACATGACCGTGGTGGGGCGCTTGCTCACACGTTGATTGTGTCGCGTCCCATCCCCTGCGTGGCTGAGTACGGCAGGCAGGGCGTTGCGGGAAACCCGCAACGCAATCAGCGTTCTCCCTGATGGGGCGCGGCCGCAGCGGGCGTAGGTTCCGCCACGCAGTACGGAACCTGACATCCGGGACCGGTGGCCCCCCACGCGCTGATTCGGGGGAACGGCCGCACGCGGGGCTATGGCCCTGCGGCGGGGGCACCCTCCCGGTGTCAGTCCGTACTGCTGACGCCCTCCATGCGCACGGTCATCTCCACGAGGCGGGCCTCCGGCATGCGCGCCGCGAGCAGCATCTCCTTGGCCAGGCGGCCCCCATCGCGCGCGGCTTCGGCCATGGCCTGCTCCACGTCGATGGCGAATTCCGCCTCGATTCGGTGGCGATCGCGGTCCACCAGCACCTTGCCCAGCGGGCGCGTGCCGGGGATCGCCCGCGCGGCCCCGGCAAGGCGATCGGTGGCGGCGGCATCGAGGCCGCCGGGGTTCTCGGCCGTGAACCGGATCACGTACTCACTCACGGGGCAAGCGTAGAGATGGCCCCGGCCCACCTGCGTGCCCATTCGCGCGCCGCGGGCCAGTCGGCCGCCGCGTACAGGTCGTCGAGCACCTCGACGCGGGCATCCTCATCCGACTCGGCCCGCACCAGCCATGCCCAGCCGCCCCCGGCAAGCGGCTGCACCAGGCCCATCACGTAGGCCGTGGCGGCCTGCCCCATGGCCATCCGGGCATCGGGCAGCACGGGGTGGGCACCCAGCACGAGCACCAGCCGGCCGTGGGCGTCGAGCAGGTGAGGGCCCGCACCATCGGTGAGCACCACCGGGAGCAGCACCTCGGACAGCGCCAGGGGGCAGTCGGCGGCGTCGAGGTGCGGCAGCCATTCGCAGGCGCGCGCGGCCTCATCGCGGGTGAGCCCGGGCATCAGCACCCGGCCATCCGCGGCAACGCCGTAGCGGCGCGTGGGGTCTCCCCCGGCCATGGGCGCGTCATCCACGCGGATCACCTCGATACCTGTCACGCTCTGAGCATATGCGGGCCATGGTCCTGACAGCACCGGGAAGCATCCACGCCAAGCCGCTGCGGTTCGCGACCTTCCCCGACCCCGAGCCCGCGGCGGGCGAGGTGGTCATCCGCGTTGGCGCCTGCGCCGCATGCCGCACTGACCTGCAGATCTGCGAGGGCGACCTGCCGGCGCACCTCATGCCGGTGATCCCCGGCCATCAGGTGGCGGGGCGCATCGCGGCGGTGGGCCCGGGCGTGACCGGGTGGCGCGAGGGCGATCGCGCGGGCCTCACCTGGCTCGCAGGCACCTGCGGCGAATGCGGCTTCTGCATATCGGGCCGCGAGAACCTGTGCGAGCGGGCCACCTTCACCGGCTGGGACAGGCACGGGGGCTTCGCCGAGATGGTGTCGGCGCGCGCCGACATGGTGGTTCCGCTTCCGGAGGGTCCGGCCGACCGCGACATCGCGCCGCTCCTGTGCGGGGGCATCATCGGCTTCAGGGCCCTGCGCGTGGCGGGCATCACCCCCGGCGCACGCGTGGGCCTGTACGGCTTCGGTGCGTCGGCGCTGCAGGCGATCCAGGTGGCCCGGCACATGGGATGCCGCATCGCCGTGGCCACCCGATCGGAGGCCGAGCAACAGCGTGCTCTCGACATGGGCGCCGAATGGGCGGGCACCTACGACGACACCCCGCCCTTCCCCCTCGACCTGGCGGTCACCTTCGCTCCCGTGGGCGACGTGGTGCCGCGCGCGCTCGCGGCCCTCGATCGTGGCGGCACCGTGGCAATCAACGCCATCCACCTCGACAGGCTGCCCCAGATGGACTACGCCGACCTCTGGTGGGAGCGGTCGATCCGCTCGGTCGCCAACGTGACCCGGCAGGACGCCCGTGACTACCTGAGCCTGGCGGCGGAGATACCCGTGGTCACCTCGGTCGAGGAGCACGCGCTGCCCGATGCCAACCGCGCCCTGCAGCGCATCGCCACCGGTGAGGTGGACGGCGCCGCGGTGGTCGTGCCCTAGCCGCACGCCGGCCACCGCGGCGCGCGGCGCATCAGCCGAAGCCGTCCGTGAGGTGCTTGACGGCCCCGGTCAGGGCCTTCTTGAGGGAGTTGCCCACGTCGGGAGCCCATCCCTTGGCCGCAACCGCGACGGCCGCCACGAGCAGGGTCACCATCACGACCATGCCCACGTACTCGACCGTGCCCTGGCCGCGCGAATCACGAACGCGCCACCACGCCTGCACGCCCCACGCGTGCATGCGCCCCGCCAGTGCCTGCATCACCGCTTCCCCCTTGTTCGCTTTGGTCATCGGCTGAGCACCCCGTCAAGCAGCTGCCCGGCGCCGCGGGCGAACTTCGAGATGAGCCAGTCGGCACCGATTCCGCCCAGGTCGCGCGAGACACCGAGGAACGACTCCCTGAAGGGACGATCCCCGGCCGTGGCGATGGTCCTGACGATGCGCCCCACGCGCACGGCGCTGCTGGTGATCGGCGGCTTCGAGAGCCGCTCCACGGCGCCCTCGATGGTCTTGACGGGATCCTTCACGAGGTCATCAGCCCGGATACCCACCTGCTCGAGGAAGCCCCGCCCCGCCTCGATCTGGCCGTCCACGTTGAGGGCGCCCCACCAGAGCAGGCCATCCCATGCCCGGCGCACCACGCCGGGCCCATCGCCCCGCCCGCCGGCCACCGTGCGCTCCATCGAACGGCGTACCCCGGTGGCCGGCACCACGGCGGACGGGCCCCCCATGGCCGGCGAGGCAGCGGTGAGTGATGCCGCCACGCGCTCGATGACCGGCGGCGGGGAATCGGGAGCCCAGGGCGTTGCCGCCACCCACATGGCCAGCGCACCGAACAGCAGGGCCACCACCACCGTGAGGCCCACGTGCTCCACCGTGGCCTGGCCGCTCGCCCCCCGCCTGATCGCCGCATGCGCCATGCATCCGACCCTATGGGTGCCCGACGCGCCGGTGTGTGCCCGCTCGTCACGGCTCGTGAACGCCCCGGCCACAGCGCACGCGAGTACCCTGAGGCCATGTCACTCATCACGTCCATCACGTCGGTCACCTCCACCGCAGGCCGCGTGGCGCACGATGTGCGGGAGTCCATGCACCGGGCGCGGGTGGAGGGCGAGAAGCGCGTTCTCGAGCGCCGTCACCGCCGGGCGCTGGCGGCGCTTGGGGCCCGGGCTCGCGAACTCGCGCGCGAGGGCGACACCATCCCCGTGCAGGCGCTCTCGGCCGAGATCGCGGAGGTCGATGCCCGGCTGGCCGAGGTGCAGGCCACGCGGGAGGTCCAGGCGACGGAGGACACCGCACACGATGCGGCCGCCGCATTCCCGATGCTGGCCGACGACCAGGCATCCTGATCCCGCGTCGCGGGGCACCGTCGACACGGGGGCGCGGAATCCTTCCCGCGGCGGTATGCTGCTCTTCCCGTCGGGTTGGCGGGGTCACGCGAGGAGCAGCTCGTGCGTACGGAGTCCGATCTCCAGCACCATGACCATTCGGATGCACCCGGTTGCCACCGGTGCGGCCTCCCCCTGCTTGAGACGGCCACGTTCTGCCCGTACTGCGAGCGCTCGATCCACGAGGGCCGGATTGCGCGCCTCGTGCACTGGCGGCCGGCCGGACACGGCGAGGTGCGCGCGCCGGTGGTCACGGAGACCCGCCTCCTGGCCGTGGGCTTCGTCCTCTTCGCCGTAGTTGCCGCCGCAGCCCTCGTGGCCGCGCTCGCCATCTAGCGCACACGGCGCAACCACCACCACTTCGACGCGCCCGGCGCGGGAGGAACGCACATGCCCCAGACCCCCGATGAGCCCAAGGTCTTCGAGATCGGCGACGAGGTGACCGGCGCCTTCCGGTGCGCCGAGTGCGACCTGCTCATCACCTCACCCGATGAGAATGACGGCGTGCTGGTGCTGCCCGCGTGCCCCCTGTGCCATTCCGAGAAGTGGCGGGCGGCGAGCGCCTAGCCACGCGGGGCGGCTAGCCCAGGATCTCGTCCGGGTCCATGACGGTGAGGGTCTCGAATGTGGCGCTTCCCCGCGCTGAGAGCTCACCCACCATCTTCGCGGCCGCCACTTCGTCAGGCGCCTCGATCACGCTCATGAAGTCGTAGTAGCCGAGCACGGCCCACTGGTCGATGACCCGGCCGCCGAGGTCCTCGATCTCCCGGTTCACCTCGAGCAGGCGCTCGGGGGTAAGCCGCAGTGTCTGCAGGCCCTGGGGACTCAGCGTGGCGAGGAGGACGAACTTCATCATGGCCGTGCGCTGAGTCTAGCCTGACGACCTCGTCGCCCCGGTGCGCCCGCGCCAGGCGGGCACCACGAGCGCCACGAGCCCCAGCATCAGGAGCAGGATGCCGGCGGCGAGCGCCATCCACCCGCCGGGCCCGAGCACGCTCTCGATCGGGGGCACCACGTACCCCGTGAGCGGGATCGCCTCCGCGCCGGCCTTCACCTGGGCGGCGATGGCATCGGGCCGGGTCACCAGCCACACCAGCGCCTGTATCGACACCACCGTGATCACGACGCCCGATGCAAGGGCGGCGAGTGCCGCCGGCCGGCCGCGGGATGCCGCCACCGAAAGCGCCATGGCAAGGGCGCCTGCGGCCGCCGCGATGAGCACCACGACCCCCTGCCACAGCGACAGCCCATCCTCGATCACCACGAGCCTGCCGTTCACCAGCAGCCGGCCCCACTCGACTCCCGAGCCCACCACGACGACCACGCAGAGCACCACGCCGGCCACCAGCAGCGCCATGCGCGCACGCGCGCCCGCAAATCGCGTCCCGCTCGCATCACTCACGCGGCTATCCTGCCGGGAGAACCCGAAACCGGCCCCTCAAAGGACCTCTTATGCAGCGCGATAGTGACGGCACGCCCAACGAGCTCCAGCGCGCACTGCTGGAGTACACGCCCACGGACCTCGAAGAGGCCCTCATCGAGTGGACCCGCGAGCACTGGCCCATGGCCGCGCGCGCGATGGTCTACAACAAGACCGAGGGCGACAACATGGTGTCGGGCGTGCAGGGCGTCCGCTCCGATGAGGGCCAGCTGGTGATGCAGGTGAGCGCCCGCGTGGCCATCTCGGAGCGCGAGCTGCTCATCCGCGGCATCGCGGCCATCCTCCCGGAGTGGCTCGAGAAGCGCTACGGCCTCACGCCCAAGCAGTAGCCCGGGCGCGCCGGCGGACTACTCCTTGGGCTCCACGGGGTAGTCCGCCGCCGCCCACGCATCAAAGCCCCCCACCAGCACGCCCACGCGGGAGTACCCCTTGTCGAACGCGGTGAGGGCGATCTTCATGCTCGTGGCCTCGCCGGGCCGGTCGCAGTAGAAGACCAGCTCGCGGTCCTTGGGCAGCGAATCGATCTCGGTCGTGAACGACATCGGATCGATGCGGATGGCGTTCTTCACCTTGGTCTCCGCCTCGCGCCACGTGAGCTCGCGGCAGTCGACCGGCTGAACCCTGTCCCCCATGCGCAGCGATGCGAAGAGGTCCTGCGGCTGCCACTGAGCGATGTCATCCCATGCCACTGAAGCGTCCTCCAGGTACTAGTCGCGGGTATTGCCCCAGGCGTCGTCGTGCACCAGCGACTTCCAGCCGCGGTACGAGCGCTTGAGCGCAGGCGGAAGGCCCTCGGGGAACGACTCGGGGTAGCCGAGCGGCGTCACCAGCACGGGGTCCACGTCGTCGGGCAGGCCCACGACCTGCCGCAGGCGGTCCTTCTCGAACCTCTGGAATGCGGAGGTGGGCACCGTGCCGAGGCCCTCGGCACGGGCGGCGACGAACAGGTTCTCCATGGCGAAGGCCACCGAGAGGAGGTCGTCGATGTAGCCGCCCTCCTCCATGCTGGCCGGGTAGTTGCCCCGGGGCACCAGCAGGCCCATCACCCACACGGGTGCGATGCGGTAGGTCGGCAGGATCTGCTCGGCATACGCCACGCACGCGGCCTCGTGCTCCTCGGGCGTGGCGTCACGACGCGGGCGCATCTCGGCGAAGTACCTGGCCCCGCCGGCGATCACCAGGTCGGCCACCTCGCGACGGCGGGCCTCATCGCGCACCACCAGCA
This sequence comes from Miltoncostaeaceae bacterium, assembly GCA_044233875.1. GTDB lineage: Bacteria > Actinomycetota > Thermoleophilia > Miltoncostaeales > Miltoncostaeaceae > SYFI01. The sequence continues at coordinate 38,368 of JBIIJJ010000001.1, forward strand.
GGCTCCACGCCTGCGAGCCGCTCCCCGTGGGCGCCTGCAGGGCGGCGCGCAGCACCTTGTCGAGCACATCCTCCGGCACAGGCCGGTCGGTGTAGCTGCGCACTGCCTTGCGCTTGCGAATTGCCTCGAATACGTCCATGGGGATCCTCCGGGGAAATGATCTTCCGGCAGCGTACCGGGGCCTCAGCCCAGCAGGGCGAGAACGCGCTCGGCGTCGCCTGCGGGCTTCACCTTGTAATCGGCGTGCAGCAGCACGCCATCGGGGCCCACCACGAACGTGCTGCGCTCGACGCCCATGTACTTCTTGCCGTACATGGACTTCTCCACCCACACGCCGTAGGCCTCCAGCACCTCGTGCGACTCATCCCCGAGCAGCGGGAAGGTGAGCCCCTCCTTCTCGCGGAACTTCACCAGCCGCGATACGGGGTCGGGGCTGATGGCCAGCACCGTGGCGCCCAGCCCCTCGAACTGCCCGAGCGAATCGCGGTACGCACAGGCCTGCTGCGTGCACCCCGAGGTCATCGCCTTGGGATAGAACACGAGCACCACCGGGGCGCCGCGCAGTGATGACAGGGACACGTCATCCCCCCCATCGGACGGAAGGGTGAAGTCAGGGGCGGGCTGTCCGGGCTCGAGTCGGGCCACGATCTCCTCCTCGCATGGCGGGCTGACGGCGGCTTCAGGTGGCGACGGTACGCCACGCAACGCGTGGTGGAGTCGCGAACGGCATGCGACCCGCGCACAATCGCCAACCCACCGAATTGGACACGGGGATGAGGTCGGCGGCGCCAGGCGCACATACCGTGGGGCCATGATCGCGGTCGGATACCGGGCGGTGCACGAGATGGCGGCGGCCCTCGAGAGGGCGGACGCCTCCGCACGCGTGCTCGGCGCGCGGGCCCTGGCCGCCCGGGACGGCGCCGGGCCCGCCGCGGCGTTCTCGGCACTCGCCGCCGCCGGGCCCGAGGGCCTCGTGCCGGCGGTGGGAACCGGGGGCACCCTGGCCGCGCGCCATCTCGAGCAGGCGGCGCTGGCCGCGGCCTCGGCGGGCCCGCTGCTACCGGATGATGTGCTCGACGCCCTCGCACACGCCGTGGCCGCCGCGCGATCGCAGTCGGGCGGCGGGAACGCCCTCGACCCGCGGGGCGCCGCCCTGGTGGTGGGGCGCGAGGTCGCAGCAGTGCGGGGACTGCTCGACGACTCCCTGCCCCGGGACACCGCATGGCACATGCTGCGGCTTGGCACCTTCCTCCCGCGGGCCGCCTGGATATGCGCCCTGGCCCTTGCCTGCGCCACCGCAGCAGGCAACGACCCGGCGTCTGCGGACGCCATCTGGGGCGCCGCCGCTCGGGTCACCGGAATGCGCGTGGGCGACGGTGGAGAGCCCCCGACCAGCGTGCTCGGGCCCCTCATGCGCGACGACCGCCTGCCGATGTCGGTGGCGAGGTCGCTCGACGAGGTCACCCGGGCGCTGTTCGCCCTGTCGCGCGATGGCGCATCCGAGGCGGGCCCGCTCGCCCTCGCGCGGGCCACGGTCACGCGCCTCGGCTCTGCGGCAATGCACGACCAGCTGCGCCGGGAGCCCCGGGAGGCGATCGGGGGGGTCCTCGATGCGCTCGGGGCGCTCGCCGGGGCCGCCGCTCCCGCACGCAGGCCGCGTGCGACTCAATCGGGTGCGGCCCTCGCCGCCTGATCTCGGCGCTATCCTCATCCCATGTGGCCATTGGGTTTCAGCAGGTTCGACGTGGCGGCGTGGGGTGTGGCGATCGTGGTGGGAGTTCTGGCCACCGTCCTCGCCGACCTCGGCGGGGCACGTCTCGGGGTCGCGCTCACGCTCGGCGTGTGCCTCATGGTCGTGGTGATCGTGGTGGCGATGTTCGTCGACTCGCGCGGTCGCTCGTTCCCCGTTGACGACTGAGCAACCCGGCCCGTCCGCCCGGCGCTGGCTGGGCGTGCGCGAACGGCAGCTCGCGCCCGGCCGCAGGACCCTCACCACCAGCGAAGCGGCGGCCATGCTCGGCGTGAGCGTGCCCACAATCCGCCTCTGGGCCGACCAGGGTCGCGTGCCATGCCACCGCACGGCAGGCGGCCACCGGCGGTTCGAGGTCGAGGAGCTGGCCGATTGGCTGCGCAGCGCCGACGCCCCTCCGCCGCGTGCAGTGCGGGCGGCGCCCGCCGAGCTGGAGTTCCTGCCATGCCCGCTCATGGCGCGGCTGCTGGTGGGGCGCACGGCTGCCATCGCCGACCGGGTGCGGGCGCATCCCATCGAGGCCCCCGCACTTCCGGTGCCGTGCCCCAGCCCCACGGCGGCCATGCACGACGTCCAGCGCTACGTGCGCCCGCTGGCGCGCGCACTCGAGACGGGACGCCTGGGACAGCTGGACGAGCGGGCGGAGACCACGGGGCTCAGGGGCGTGGCCCGCGGCCAGGAGATCGAGGTGATCCTGCGCGATCGCCGCCTCTCGGAGGCCGTGATGGCCGAGGCCGTCGCTGCCCGGGATGCCGGCATGGCGATGGAGCCCGGCGCCGTGGACGTGCTCCGGGCCGCACTGGAGCACATCACGGCCGGGCTCATCCGTGGCATGGCGGAGGGCCTCGACCCCCTGGGGGCGGGAAATGCCGAGGGCCCCTTGCGGGGCCCTCGGGTCAGCGAGCCGTAAGCCGGATTCTGTCGTGGACAGTCATCTATCTGGGACGCCCGTTGCCGGACGCCTCATGCGGCCCACCTGGGACTGGGCGAGCAACCCGTGACGTCCCGATTTGGCCTTGCACCGAGTGGGGTTTACCCAGCCGGCCCGTCACCGGACCGCTGGTGCGCTCTTACCGCACCTTTTCACCCTTACCCCGCGATCGCTCGACGAGGCGGTTTTGTTTCTGTGGCACTTTCCCTCGGGTTTCCCCGGCTGGCCGTTAACCAGCACCCTGCTCTGCGGTGTCCGGACTTTCCTCGAGGCCGAGGCCCCGCGACTGCCTGGCTCGCCCCGTGAGGGTATCGCGCTAGAGGTCGCGCATCACCCCGACCACACGCCCGATCACCCGGATGTCGGTGCCGCGGATGGGGTCGTACGCGGGGTTCTCGGCCTCAAGGCGCACCCCGCCCGGCTCGCGGTACACGCGCTTGACCGTGGCCTCGTCCTCCAGCAGCGCCACCACGATCTGGCCGTCGCGGGCGTCGTCCTGCTTCTTCACGGCCACCAGGTCGCCGTCGAGGATGCCCGCGTTCACCATTGAGTCGCCCTTGACCCTCAGCAGGTAGTCGGCCGCGAACGGAGCCGCCACATGGTCCTCCACGTGCTCATCGGCGAGGATGGGCGCACCTGCCGCAACGGCGCCCACCAGTGGCAGCGTCATCGGCGCGGCCGCTGCCTTCGCCGACCGCCCTCCCTGGATGCCCACCAGCATGGCCCGCGGCTTGGACGGGTCGCGGCGCAGGTGCCCGGACGCCTCGAGCTTCTCGAGGTGGCGGTGCACGGTGGACGGAGAGGCCAGGCCCACGCCCTGGCCGATCTCCCTCACGGTGGGCGGGTAGCCATGGCGCTCAACGTGCTGCTCGATGAAGGCCAGGATCTCTGCCTGCCTGCCGGTTGGTGCGGTTGCCATTGGAGGGTGCCCCCGGGTAGGAAACGTCGAACTGGTGTTCGCCATCCTAACAGGGCCTCCTGCTGGCCCCGTGCTGCTACATTGCCCCGCGCTGTCCGCTCGTCGGACGGCACCGATCTGCGGCTGTGGCGGAACTGGTAGACGCGCAAGGTTGAGGGCCTTGTGACCCCTAGGGTCGTGGAGGTTCAAGTCCTCTCAGCCGCATCGGAAACGACAAGGGCCGCCCCTCGGGGCGGCCCTTGTTCGTTCGGCTATGTGCCCGCGCCTACCCGAAGATGGTCTGGATGATCCAGACGACCCAGGCGATCATGTACATCGACAGCACGCCGATGAGGTAGAGGGCGATGCCCGCGAAGATCAGCGCGATGAACGCGCCGACGAACTTGACGGGCAGTGAGCGCAGGACTGACGGTGAGGTATCCACGCCCATGACTTTACCGGGCCCGCAGGGGGCGGGCCGTTCCCTTCAGCTGGGCTGAGTGTCCCTGCCCCGCTACGAGAGGGTCATGCCCAGCACGTAGGTCATCAGGAAGAACAGCACCGCCACGATCACCGTGATTCGGGTGAGGTTCTTCTCCACGATGGCCGACGAGCCGCCATAGGCGCTCGACCCGCCGCCCACGCCGAAGGCGCCGGAGAGGCCGGAGTCCTTGCCGCTGTGCATCAGCACGAGTGCGATGAGCAGGACGCAGAGCAGCACGTGTATGACGACGAGTACCGCGGTCACGGCGCGGCACAGTAGCAGCGATCAGCCGCCGGGCGGCAACGCGCCCTCCACCTCCAGCATGCGGCGCTTTGCAGCCGGGCCGCCGGCCGAGTACCGGCCAAGCCGCCCGCCGGCCCCCACCACCCGATGGCACGGGATCACCAGCGGCAGCGGATTGGCCGCCATGGCCGACCCCGCCGCGCGCGCCGCGCGGGGGCTGCCGGCCCGCGCGGCCAGCTCGCCGTAGGTGACGACCTCGCCGCTGGGGATGAGGTGACAGGCACGCAGCGCCCGACCCCGGAATCCCCCGGGCAGCCGGGACCAGTCGGGGGACACGGGAATGTCACCGGGTGCCCCACTGGTCACACGCGTGGCACCGGCGGCTCGGGCACGGCCCTCTGCCTCGCGGCGCGTGCGTGCGCTTGCGACGAGCCCGTCGTCGCCCCAGGCCATCCACCAGTCGCCGTGCCCGGTCGGCACGCGCGCCACCTGCGCCACCCATGCGGCCATGCCACCATGCTGGCATGAGCACCGGCACCGGAGACCTCCTCAACCCGCCAGAGATCACGCACTGCTTCGTGTGCGGATCCGACAACCCATCGGGCCTCGGCCTGCACGTGTACCGCGACGGCACCGACGCCGTGGCCACGTGGCAGCCGGACGAACGCTTCCAGGGCTGGGCTGATCGCCTGCACGGGGGAATCATCGGCCTGCTGGTGGACGAGATGCTCGTGTACGCCGGCGCGCCGCACGACCTCTGGGGAATGACCGCAAAGGTGCGCTACTGGCTGCGCAAGCCGGTGCCGCTCGAGGGCGTGGAGCTCACCCTGCGGGGGCGCCTGGTGCAGAAGAGCGGCCGGGGCTTCCGCGCCGTGGTGAGCGTGCACTCGGGCGATGTGCTGGTGGCCGAGGGCGAGGGCATGTGCGTGCTCAGGGACGATTCACCCCGCCCGGAGTAGCCCCGCGGCGATAAGGTGCCCCGGCCCGCACCCCGACCGGAGGAACCACCGCATGACGCTGATCCGCCTGGGTCACAGCCCGGACCCCGACGACGCGTTCATGTTCTACGCGCTGGCCAAGGACCTCATCCCCACCGGGGAGTTCGAGTTCGAGCACCTGCTCCGGGACATCGAGACGCTCAACCGCTGGGCGATGGAGGGCCGGCTCGAGGTGTCGGCCATCTCGATTCACGCGTACTCCACGGTGGCCGACAAGTACCGCCTCCTCCCCCACGGCGCGTCGATGGGCGAGCAGTACGGCCCCATGGTGGTGGCGCGCGAAGAGGTTGACCCCACCGACCTGCCCCGCATGAAGGTGGCCATCCCCGGCACGCTCACCAGCGCGTTCCTCGAGCTGCAGCTGGCCGCCGGCCGCATCGACGACCCGCTCATCGTGCCCTTCGACCAGATCCTCGACGTGGTGGCCGACGGCACCGCCGACGCCGGCCTGGTGATTCACGAGGGCCAGCTCACGTATGAGTCGCAGGGCCTCGTGAACGTGCTCGACCTCGGCACCTGGTGGCACGAGCTCACCGGCGGCCTGCCCCTGCCGCTCGGCGGCAACGTGGTGCGCCGCGACCTCGGCGAGCAGTCCATGGTGGATCTGTCGCACATCCTGCGCGAGAGCATCCGCTTCAGCCTCGAGCACCGCACCGACGCCCTCGCGTACGCGGCCGAATACGGCCGCGGCCTCGACGACGACCTCAACGACCGCTTCGTGGGCATGTACGTGAACGACCGCACCCTCGACTACGGCGAGGATGGCCGGGAGGCCGTGCGCGAACTGCTGCGCCGCGGCGTGGAGGCGGGGCTGATCGACCACGAGGTGCCCGTCGACTTCGTCGAGGATTGACGCCGTGCCCGAGCGGGACTGGCATGCGGAGATCGACGCCTGGACCGAGCGGTTCCGGCACATCCCCGACCCGCCGGCGGCGTTCCGGGCCGCGATCCGCGATGGCTGGGACCCCGACGCCAAGGATGCCCTGGCGCGCGAGGCCGCCGAGTACGCGGCGCGCCACGAGGGCTGGGTCGCGCAGATCAGCGCATCCGGGTGGGACCTCGTGCGCCTCGACACCCGCGGAGAGGAGTGCGGGGCATGCGCCCGCTACTCGGGCTCGCCCTACTCGCTGCGCGGTGAGGTGCCCGGGGTGCCACCGCCCCCGCCCCTGCCCATCTGCCCGGCCTGCCGGCACACCCTCAACCTCATGACGCCGTTCTACATGCAGAGCGTGGGCCTCGATGCCGGCGACCTCGTGCGCGACGCCGTCCCCTACGAGCCGATTGACTGACATGACCACGAACGAACCCGGTCCCCTCACCTTCACCGAGCTCCTCTCGCGCGCATGGGGCATGTACCGCCGTGAGCCGTGGCTGTTCCTGCTGCTCACCGCTGTCACCGTGGTTCCCGTGGGAATCCTCTCGGCCATCGCGGGAAGCGCCGCGTCGGGCACGGGGGATGTCGGACGTGCCCTGGCGATCCTGGGCATCGCACTCATCCCCGCCGTGCTCCTCATTCCCGTGAGCGGCGCCGCGGTGGCCATCGCCACCGTTCGCAGGCTCGATGGCGAGAAGATCGGGGCGGGCGCGGTGCTCGAGCGCGTGGGCCTGCGCTTCTGGATCCTCTTCGCCGCCCTGGTGCTGGTGACGCTCGGGGTGATCGTGGGCCTCTTCGCCCTGGTGATCCCGGGAATATTCCTGGCGATCCTGTGGCTGTTCGCGGGCCCGGCCGTGGTGCTCGAGAACAAGGGCATCACCGATTCGCTGCGCCGCAGCCAGGACCTCGTGCGCGGGGCCTGGTGGACGGTTTTCCTCGCCTTCCTGCTCATCCAGGTGGTGACCGCCGTGGCGCAGCTGGCGCTCGGCATCGTGGGCGCGGCGATCCTCACGGCGCTCGACGGCACGGCCCTGGCATGGGGCGAGGGCATCTGGAGCACGCTCACCCAGTTACTGGTGCAGCCCTTCACGCTCATCGCCATCGCACTGCTGTACGCCGATCGCGTGCTGCGCGTGGACGGCCGCCTGCCCGACTGACCGGCGGCCGGTGGTTGCGGGGCGACATCCGGGTGCACCGGGGCGCCCGCACCGTGCAACCATGACATTCGCAGTGGGGGCGCACGCACGTCCTTAACAATTGCCGATCGCCGCATGGGGACTGGTGATCCGGGGGCAGGCGGGGCCAAGCGGCAACATGTTCGCCGCCATACCTCAATGTGACCGTCACCGAGCGTTACCGGGGACCTCAAAGGTCTCTTACAACCCCCTGAGAGGGTGACCTCATGGCCACTCTCACACCACTTCCCACACTGCCATCCACCGGAAACGGCGAGATCGCGCGTCCCGCGCTCAACCGCCTGGACCTGTTCGACGGCATTCCGCGGCGCGACCTCGACCTGCTCGACGCGCGCCTGCCCCTCGTGCGCTGGCCGCGCGAGGCCGACACGCCCGCGTCGCTCACGCGCGGGGACCACGTCTACATCGTGCGCCAGGGCCGCATCGCCCTGAGCGACATCACCCTGCAGGGCCAGGAGGTCACCACCACCATCGTCGAGCCGGGCGCCGTGTACTCGTCGCTCGGGCTGGAGTCGGCGGCACCGGCAATCGCCCTCGAGGCGAGCGCCGTCACGCCGCTGCCGGTACACGCCATCGAGGCACTCATCACCCGCTACCCGCGCTTCGGCGTGAACCTCGCCGTGGCGCTGACCGGGCGCCTGGCCAACCTGCGCCAGACCGTCGGCATCGTCTCGGAGATGCGCGTGGAGGACCGCCTGAGGCGGCGCCTGCACCAGATCGCCGAGCAGATCGGCACCGCTGCGCCCGAGGGGGTGCGCATCGGGCTCGACCTCACGCATGCGCAGTGGGCATCGCTCATCGGCGCCTCGCGGGAGGCCGTGACCACCGCCTTCGGCAAGCTCAAGGCCTCCGGCGAGGTGGTGATGGAGGGACGCTCCATCACCATCCCGTGGGATGCCATGAATGCCGCAGACGATCCCACGCCCGCACTCGCGAGCTAGGGCGCCCTCGCCCGGGAGTGGTCCCAGCGGGACCGGCGATGCTCGCGCACGCCGGTCCCGCAGTGCATTATGGGGTCGATGGGCACCGGAAGAACACCGTCAGGACGCCCCGCGCCGCGCAGGCGCGAGCCCCCGAGAAGGCGCCGCCGCAAGCAGCGCCGCGTGCCGCCGTTCGCCCTCGCCATCATCGCAATCGCCCTCGTGGTGGGCGTGGTGGCCCTCATCGCCCGGGGCGGCGACGACGGCACGGCGTCCACGGCGGCCACCGAGCCGGTGATTCCCGCCGTGAGCGAGGCCGACATCGCCGCTGCGGCCAACCAGCTTGGCCCGCGCGACCAGGAACTTGTGAACATCGGCCAGACCGGCGTGAGCATCAACAAGGCCGGCGGCGCGCGCAAGTACGTGGCGCTCACCTTCGATGACGGCCCGGGGCCCGACACCCCCGCGGTGCTGGCGGAGCTCAAGAAGGCCGGCGTTCCCGCAACCTTCTTCGTGATCGGCCGCAACGTGCAGGAGAACCCCGAGGTGCTCAGGCAGATCGTGGCGGAGGGTCACGAGGTGGGCGTGCACACCTGGACCCACAAGGACATGACCACGCTGTCCGCCAAGGAGCAGAAGACCGAGATCGACACCACGGCCGGGGAGATCGTGGGGGTCGTCGGCACGGCCAGCCGGCTGTTCCGGGCGCCCTACGGGGCCGTGAGCCCCGAGGTGCTCAAGCAGGCCGAGGACGCCAAGCTGCTGTCGGTGCTGTGGGATGTCGACACGGTCGACTGGACGCGACCGGGCACCGAGCAGATCGTGCAGACGACCGTGTCGAATGCCCAGCCGGGCTCGATCATCCTCCTGCATGACGGCGGTGGAGACCGCGCCACCACGGTGGCTGCCATCCCGCGCATCGTCAAGGAGCTGCGGGCCAAGGGCTACGAGTTCGCCACCGTGGGCGACCTGGTCATCTCCGACCCGCCGGGGCAGGACGACATGTCATCGGAGTCGCGCAGCACCCAGCAGTAGGGCGCGGCAGCCCCTACGCCACCGATGCCAGCCAGGCGTCCACGGCGTCGGCCCACCCCGCATCATCCTCCGCCCTCACCGCCGTGATGCCCAGCGACTGCGCGGCGTCGAGGTTGGCCTGCTGGTCGTCCACCACGATGACCCCTGAGGCAGGCAGGCCGTCGGCGAGCAGGGCCTGCCACGCGGACGGGTCGGGCTTGACGCGCCCCGTGAGGCTCGACACCTCGATGCGGTTCACCGCGCGCTCGAACCCGGACTCCGCGAGCACCGGCAGCAGCCATTCATGGCGGTGGTTCGACACCACCCAGACATCCGCCACCTCACCCCATGCGGCCACCCTGGACGGATCGATGCGCGGGCGGAGGTCCAGCACCGCGCGTCGCCGCACGGCGTCGGGCACGGGCACCCCAAGCTGCTCCCAGAATGCGGCCTCTGGCAGGTGCCCTCCCCAGTAGGCACGCCGGAAGGCATCGTCGGTGAGGAGAGTGCGCACCTCCTGCTCATGCGCACCGGTGCGCTCGGCGGCGCGCGCCGGAAACGACGGCATGAGGGAATCGATGAGGACCCCTCCGGCATCCAGCCCCAGGCGAGGCCTCAGGGCGCGGTGCCCCCGGCGGCGGACGCCTCATTGATGCGGCCCGCCTCGACCGCGGCGGCCGTCACCGCCTCCCGCATGGCCGCCACGTCGCCCGTCGTCGCCGCGCGCGCGGCGCGGGCGAGGTCGGATGCGAAGGCCACGTACAGGGGGCCGATCTTGCGGCGCTGGTCCTCGAGCCGCTGGTCCTCGAGCCGTGCCGCGGATATCTGCCGTGCGGCGGCCTCGCTGCGCGCCGCGGCGGCGGAGAGGCCCGGGGCGGCGGTGCGCACCTGCTGCGGGGTGGGCCGGTCAGGCAGCGCATCGAGGCGAATGGCCGCGGCACGGGCGCTGGCCACGGCCTCACGCACCAGGGCCAGGTAGCGAGGAGGGCTCACGGTGGTGCCGGGCGCCACCTCCGCGGTGGGCACGGGATCGGGCTCTCCCCCGCATCCCACGAGGGCAGCAGTGGAGAGCCCCGCCAGGGCGAGCGCGGTTACGAGCGCGCGGCGGATGGGATGCCCTCCAGCACGTCGAGGAACTCATCGGTGGCGCTGCGCAGGCCGGGGCGCGACGGCGAATCGAGGATCGCGCGCATCTCCTGCATGCGGGCGAGCACGGGCCGCATCAACTCGGCGAGGCGGGCCTGCTCGTCACGCAGCGCGGGGTCGCCCGGGCGAAGGGCGCGGAACTCGCGGAGCTCGCGCTCGGCGTCGCCCACCACGCCGTCCACCTCGATCGGCGACGGCTGGGCACCCGATGCATCGAGCGCCGAGGTGGCCAGCACTCCCATGCGCTCGGCGGGCGCCACGAGCTGGCGAACGCCCTCCACGAATGCGGCAGGGGGAGTGGTGGGAACCGGCGCCTCACCGGTTCCCTGCCCGCAGCCCGCCACCACGAGGGCCGCGAGCGCAAGTGCACCTGCGGGTCGCGTGCGTCGCGTCACGCCGGGAACACTACGGGGCGCCGTGGCGGGTATCGGTACGGCAGGGCATCCGTAGACTGCGGCGCCCATCGACACGGAGACGCTCGTGACCCAACCGGCCTCGCCCGAGACCTGCATCGCCACCGTCCGCACGCTCGCGATCGACGCCGTGCAGAAGGCGAATTCCGGGCACCCCGGTGCCCCCATGGGCCTGGCCCCCCTCGGCTGGGCCCTGTACTCGCAGCAGATGCGCCACGCACCCGGGGACCCCTCGTGGCCCAACCGCGACCGCTTCGTGCTGTCGGCCGGCCACGCATCGATGCTGCAGTACGCACTGCTGCATCTCTCCGGCTACGGGCTGTCGCTCGATGACCTCCGCGCATTCCGGCAGTGGGGCAGCCTCACCCCCGGCCACCCCGAGCGCGGCCACGTGCCCGGCGTCGAGGTGACCACCGGGCCGCTCGGTCAGGGGCTCGGCAACTCGGTGGGCCTGGCGCTGGCCGAGGCCATGCTGGCCGCCGAGTTCAACAGGCCCGGTCACGAGGTGATCGACCACCGCACCTGGGTCATCGCCTCGGACGGTGACCTCATGGAGGGCATCTCGCACGAGTCGTGCTCGTTCGCCGGGTTCCTCGGGCTGGGCAAGCTCATCGTGCTGTTCGACGACAACAGCATCAGCCTCGACGGCCCCACGGGGATGTCCACGGGCGACGACGTGTCGAAGCGCTTCGACGCCTACGGCTGGCGCGTGCTCGAGGTGAGCGACGCCAATGACTTCCAGGCCATCAACGCCGTGCTCGACGAGGCACGGCAGTCCGACGGCCGACCCACCCTCGTGCGCTACCGGTCGCAGATCGGCTTCGGGGCCCCGGGCGTGCAGGGCACGAGCAAGGCGCACGGCGCACCGCTGGGTCCGGAGCAGGCCGCGCTCGCGAAGAAGGCCTACGGGTGGCCCGAGGATGCCCAGTTCCTCGTGCCGGACGACGTGGCCGCATGGGCCGGCGAACTGCGCGCCCGCGGCGAGCGCGACGTGGCCGCATGGAAC
>JBIIJJ010000180.1:0-3815 GCA_044233875.1 Miltoncostaeaceae bacterium
CGTCGGGCTCGGAGTCGGACGCCTCCATGAGGGCGTCGAGCGGCTCCCACTTGAACGACGGGTCGGGGCCCTCCTGCGCACCCGTCTTCATCACGATGACGTGCTCCAGCAGCGGGAGCTCCTTCGCGATGAAGTCCAGGCGGTCGAGGAAGACGTCCGAGATGAAGAGCTTCTTGGCCTCGACCAGGTTGATGGTCCAGGACAGGAAGTCGCCCTTGTAGGCGGTGTTGATCGACGACATCACGGCGCCGGCCTTGAGGATGCCGTACCAGATCGGCAGGAACTCCTCGCAGTTCGGCAGCATCACGCTGACCGACTCGCCCTTCTCGACACCACGGGCGAGCAGCGCGTTCGCAACGCGGTTGGACCGGGCGTTGACCTCGCCGTAGCTGACCCAGTCGTTGCCCGCGAACTTCAGGTAGTCGCGGTCGGGGTGGGCCTCAGCCCTGTCCCGGAGGACCTTTGCGAGGACCCAGTTGGTGGGGTCCTCCTTCGCGTACCAATCGCTCCAATCGGCCATCGCCGTCTCTCCTCGTCAGTTCTACGTGGACAGCCGCGGTCAGCCCGCGGGGGTGAACTTGGGCATGGTGATCTCGTCCGTGACGTCGTCGAAGACGATCTTGACCTTCATGCCGATCTTGACGTCCTCGGGGTCGAGGGAGGGGTAGCCCTCCTCGTCCTTCACGAGGATGGTCATCATGCGCGGGCCCTCGTCCAGGTCGATCAGCGCCACGATGTGCGGCGGGTCGCCCTTGTAGGCCTTGCTCGGCCCGATGAAGTGGGTCGAGTAGGTGTAGACGGTGCCGTTGCCGGATGCGTCGCTCCAGCTGGTCTCGCTCAGGGTGCCCGGCGCGTACTTGCGCGGGTACCAGAACGGCTTCCCCTTGTCGTCGCAGGGAAGGATGAAGCGGTGCTCCTTCAGGGCCTCCCAGAACGTGGCGTCCTCGGGACGCAGGTCGGGAAGGGGCTTGGTGTAGGCGGGCTTCTCTGACATTTCTCGGTGTCTCCTCGTTCTCGTCGTGAGCGTGTCTACGCCGCCGACGGCGGCTCGCTGGACAGGACCAGCGCGCTCGTGGCCGCGAGGATGCCGCCCGAGCCATTCGTGATCGCGAGCTTGGCGTCCGGCACCTGGTGGTTGCCGCCGTTGAACTCGGTCTTCGCAGAGTCATCCGCCTCGCCGCGGAGCTGCAGCACGGCCTCGACGATGTGGTGCATCGCGCCGAGGTGTGCCTGGCGGATGAGCCCGCCGTGGGTGTTCATGGGCAGCTTGCCGCCGAGCTTGGCGTTGCCCTCGAGCACCCAGTCGCCGGCCTCGCCGGGGCCGCAGATGCCGAAGCCCTCCAGCGCGATGAGCGGGGTGAACGAGAACGAGTCGTAGATCTCTGCCACGTCGAGGTCCTGCGGCGTGATGCCGGCGACCTCCATGGCGCGACGGCCGGCGCGGCCGAGCCCGTCACGCACCGAGGCGACCGACTCGGCCTCGGAGATGTACTGGTGCGAGAAGCCCTCACCGATGCCGGTGATGTACACGGGCTTCTTCTTCATGCTCTTGGCGCGGGCCTCGGTGGTGACGATGAAGGCGGCGGCGCCGTCGCTCACGAGCGAGCAGTCCATGGCGTGGAACGGGGTGGCGATCCACCGGTCGTTCATCACGTCATCCACGGTCACGACATTGCGGAGCATGGCGTTCCACTTGAGGGCAGCGTGCTCCGACTGGGTGGCCACCACGGCGGCCAGGGCCTCCTGCGGGATGTCGTGCTCGTACATGTAGCGCTGGGCCAGCAGGCCGTAGCCACCGATGGTGGTCAGGCCGAACGGGGCCTCGTAGGCGCCGTGGCTCATCTCACGGGCCATGGCGATCATGCCCGACGACGAGATACCCGAGCGGGTGTTGTCGCCGCGCACGCACAGCACGACCTCGGCGAGGCCGGCGTCGATTGCAAGAGCGGCCTGCACGGCCATGAGCGGGGCGGTGGCGCCACCCACGGCGACCGAGGCGAAGTAGCCCGGCTTCATGCCCATGTAGTCGGCCAGCGTGGTGCTGTGCATCAGCGTCGACTCCACGAAGGAGAAGGCGGTCACGATGCCGTCGACGTCCTTCAGCTCGAGTCCGGCGTCGTCGAGCGTGGTGCGGGTCACCTCGGCCAGCAGCTCGAACGAGCCACGGTCGCTGATGATGCCCTGCTCGGTCTCACCGACACCTGCGATGCAGATGCCCTTCCCCAGCATCCGGCGTGCTTCCTTGACGTCGGGCGTTCCCTCGGCCATTCCCAGTCCTCCCAGAGGCGTCTTCACGGATCCGGGCGCGACGATGACGGCCACCGAACCCGCGGGTATCGGAACCGTCACGGCAACGACCGGAAGCCTGGTCGTGCGGCCCTCCAATTGGGCCGCTCTGTTACCGGGGCGGGAACTTACCCACCGCGCCCCGGATTCGCCTGAGAACGGTTGTTACTAACTCGCCCCGGCGTCGGGTGGCGCGGCACCCCGCAGCGGCCTGCCCTCGCGCAGTTCGGCAAGGCCCTCGGCGCATACGCCATACCCGAGCCACGGGCACGATCCGCACAGGTCGGTGAGGTCATCCGGCGCCACACGCTGGCGCACCCGCTCCCGCAGGGCGTCCCAGTCCATCTCATCACCCGACCGCACCCCGAGCACCTCGGCCACGCGGGCGTCCTGGCGCACCACCGACTGGCCGTAGCGGGTGCAGCCGCCCAGCGACAGCGACGGGCAGGCCCGGCACACGGCGTCGGCCCCCACGCGCACGCGCACCCGCACGCCGGGCTCATCGCGCAGGCGGGCCACGATCGCGGCCAGCGACGCCACGAAGCCGTCCGAGTACCCCATGCCCCGGAACCCATGCACGCACAGGGCGTGATGGGCCGAGATCTCGATGGGCCGATCGCTCATGGCGATCAGGCTAGGTGGTCAGGCGCCGGCCGGGTCCAGCTGAGGTGGGCCCGCCACCATCAGGGCGTTGGCCACGCCCTCGGTGAGGAATTGCACGCGGGCCCACAGCAGCGCGGCCTCGCGGGCGCGGGCGGTCTCGGGTGCGCGCTCCCACAGGGGGGCCGCCACCTCCGACCCCGACAGCCCCTCGGGCGTGGTACGGGCGATGGCGTCGTCCACCAGCTCGCGATTGCGCAGAAGGTGCTCGGACTGCCACTCGGTCACGCGTCGCGCGAACGCCGGGCCATCGTCGCCACCCGGGTGGCACGTGGACCCCACGCCCTCGGCGAACAGCCGGCCCATCGACCGCAGCTCCACCTCGCGGTGGTCGTCGTTGGGGTCGGCAGCGCGGCCGCGCTGCTCCGACTTGGCCTCCTCATCGAGCTTCAGCGCCTCGAGGCGCTCCTGCCCGGCCGTCAGCCACTTCTCCATGGATGCCGCGAAGCCCGCGGGGGCCGACTGCCAGTTGGCCTGGATGGCCGCCGCCAGGTGGCGCAGCCATGCATGGGCCGACGCCTGGCGGGCGCGGTCGAGGCGCTCCTCGGGAGTGGGCAGGCCCTGCCCGCCCTCGGCGGCCATGAACTCCTGGATGAGGGCCTTGGAACCCTCCTCCTTCATGCGCTCGTCGAGCGCCGGGCGGTTTTCGACCATCCAGGTGACGAGCACGTCGCCGAGGGGGAGGCCGCTGTTCTCCTGTTCATCAGACACGCGGCGACGCTACCATCGGCGACCGCACCCGGAAACAGAGATCGGTGACAAGGAGAGCCTCGTGGCCGACGATCCGCATTACAACAAGGAAACCGACACGTACCGCGTGATCCACCAGGGTCATGACAACGCGTCGGCGGTGACCAACAGCGAGGGCG
>JBIIJJ010000181.1:0-3782 GCA_044233875.1 Miltoncostaeaceae bacterium
CGCACGGTCGCCACCGGCCCCCCTGTGGTGCTCGGCACGCCGTTCGACAGCTACCCCGTGCCGGAGCCCAACGACACCACCCCGTCGCCCACGGGCTTCGTATGGCCTGCGAATGGTGTGGTCAGCTCACCTTTCGGCCCACGCTGGGGCCGCATGCACGAGGGCATTGACATCGCCGCACCCGAGGGCAGGCCGATCCGCGCAGCCAAGGCCGGTGTCGTCACCACCGCGGAGGCGCAGTCCGGCTACGGCAACCTCATCGTGCTCGACCACGGCAACGGCGAAACAACCCGCTACGGGCACATGAGCGCCTTCACGGTCGCCAAGGGTCAGGCGGTGGCCATAGGCCAGCAGATCGGTCTCGTGGGCAACACCGGCCGCTCCACCGGACCTCACCTGCACTTCGAGATCCGCATCGGGGGCACCGCGATGGACCCCCGCCCGTACCTCTAGCCGGCCCTCAGGGAGTCCGTGCTCGCGATGGGCAGGATGATGCCCAGTCGTACCCAGTCGCCCCGCACCCCGCCCGTGCGGAAGTCGGAGAGCCCGGCTCCGCGCGCCTCGTCGTCCGGGTAGATCATCACCATGGCCGACGGCCTGCGCTCCAGGCCGGCCGCGAGCTCGTCCGGCAGCCCCAGCTCCACCTCGAGGGCCATCTCCACGGGTGCGGTGATGGACGCCACGCACACCGTGGCGTCGCCCCGGCGCTCGATCACGGCTGCCCCCTTGGGGCCATCCTCGTCATCCCAGAGCGGCGCGAGGGCCGGGTGCGCAGAGGGGTCAACCCTGCCGTGCACGAGTGCAGGTGACTCCGGGCGCTGCATCAGGATGATGTCGGGGTTCTCGAGTCGGATGCGCAGGGGCTCGTGGCTCATGCGGTCACTGTACCCGGCAGCGTCCGGTTAACGTTCCGGCATGACGGCATCCCCCGGGGACAAGCATGATCTCGAGCGGGTGCTCGGGCACGAGGTGCAGGCCGTGCTTCCGCCGGCCTCCGGGGGCAATGCATGGGTGGCGGTGTCGGTGACCGGCGAGCCGGCGCGGGTGCGGGCGGCATGGGTGGCCCCCGGGGGGAAGGTCGTGGCACGGCTGGGGTGTCCGCCGGGGGTTCCAAGCGCCGCACGCCCGGTGACCGCCACGATCTGCGACGTGTCGGCCGATGGCGTGTCCGATCGCGTTGTGCTCGGGCTCGTGGCGCAGGGTGTCGCCGGTGCCACGGCGTCGATGACGGAGCCCGGCGCGGTTGCGCTGCAGGTGCACGGCGGTCGGGTGCTGGCGGGGCGCGTGCCCTCTGGGCCGATGCTCGTGGCAATCGACGCCGTGGCGCAGGACGGCGAGGCCATCGGTCGCCTCATGCACGCAGGGGTGAACGAGATGGCCCTGGTCGCGGGACGCGTCGAGGGGCGACTCGGGGCGAGCCACGGCATGGCCGCCGGGTTCGGCGCCGGTGCAACCGTGTCCGACCTGGCCACCGCAGAACTCGAGGCCGGTTTCACCGCCATGCTCCCCGCGTGGCTGCCGGCGGAGTTCTCCCTGACCACCGTCCGCGTCGAGCCTGAGGCCGCGTACCCCTTTGCCCCGCCTTCCATCGCGGTCGCCTGGTCGCCGCGGGACTCCGACGCGCGGGTGCTGCTGCGGCAGGGCCCCGCACCCCTCGCGGTGCCGGAGCTGCCCGATGGTCGCGGCTCGGCCGTGGATATCGGTGGCGTCCAAGGCGTGCTGCGGGCACGCGGCATGGCATTCCTCGTGTGGGAGCGTGGCGACCGGGCGTTCGGCCTTCAGGTGCGCGGCACGGAGGACCCCCCGGCGGACGCCCTGCGCGTGGCGGCGTCGATCTCTCCCATGCCTTAGCCTCACGGTCATGCCCGACGCATATGCACACATCGCCTGCTGTATCGACGGTTCGCCCGCCGGTGACGCCGCCCTCGCGGCCGCGATCAGGGCCCGTTCCCTTGGACCCGGTGCGCTCACCCTGGTGCACGTGATGGAACCGGGAGTCGAGGCCTACACGGGCTACGCCGGGGACGCCATGAATGACGACGTGCACGACGCGCGTGCGTGGATGCAGCAGATGGTGGCGCTCTGTCCCGGCTCGGAGGGCGTGCTGCTGGAAGGGCACGCCCCCACGGTGGTCGCCGAGTGGGCTGCCGGAGCCGGTGTCGACCTGCTCGTGGCGGTGCGCCATCGCGGCCGGGTGGAGCACCTGGTCCTCGGGAGCTTCGCGCAGCACCTGGCGTACCGCTCCCCCTGCGCGGTGATGCTGGTGCATCCGCCTGGGTCCGACGGGTAGGAGCGGGGCCCCCGGCGGCGAAAGGATCCACCGGAACCACTATCCGGAGGGACCATGCCCGTCCACGCTCTCCCCGCCCCTGTGCGGGTACACATGCTCAACCCGCTCACGTTCAACGACGCGCAGGAGATCGGTGACCGCGTGAAGAGCGGCTCCTCGGTATTCCTCGACATGCGGGCGATCGACCGCGAGCTCGAGGAGCGCCTGCGCGACTTCTGCGGCGGCCTGACCTCGGCACTCGATGGGTCGGTGACCGATGTGGCGCAGGGGATCATCCTCATCGCCCCGCCCGGCGTGAACGTGTCCCGAGGCGACTCCGCCGTGTCGGGAGCCCCGCGCACGGCTGATCCGCACCGCCATGAGTCGTACTATGACGCCATGGACGCCGACGTCACCCCCCTCTTCAGGAGCATGTCGGCCTGACCCCGCGGCGGCAGCCCCTGGTCATCCTCTACGACGGGGATTGCCGGTTCTGCCGCGCCTTCGCGCATGTGGCCCGGCGGGCGGCTCGTCCGCCGGGCGTGCGCCTGCTGCCTTTCGACGACGACCGCGCGGCACGGATACTCAGCGTGCTCCCCGAGTCGGCCCGCCACGCATCGGTGCACGCCGCCGACGAGCGAGGACTGGCCTCGGCCACCGAGGCGTTCCGCCTCATCCTCACCCGACTGCGTGGCGGGCGGGCACTCGCCGCGGTGGGGCTCTACCGCATCTACCCCTGGGTGGTGCGGAACCGCAGCCACATCGGACGGTTCGTGCCCAACCTGCCGAGGCCCCCGGTCTCCTAGGCGGGCGCTGCCCCCGTGCCCGGCTGGCGGCGCACCACGTAGTCCTCGACCAGCAGCAGGCTCTGGCCCGCATGGCGCACGACCTGCAGCAGTTCGTTCATCGTTGCGACCTCCTCGACCTGCTCGGTCACGAACCACTGGAGAAAGGCCTCCGTGGCGAGGTCGCGGTGATCACGCGCCAGGTGGACGAGGTCACTGATCCAGGCCGTGACCTGCTCCTCCTGCGCGAGCGCCGCCGTCACGAGCGCCTCGGTGGAGGCGAAGTCGCTCACCGGGGCTCCGACGCCCGGCATCTCCACGGGCCCACCCGTGTCGATGATGTACCGGAAGAACTTCAGGCCGTGCATGTGCTCCTCGTCGGCCTGCCGCGCGAAGAAGCCCGCGAGCTCGGGGAGGCCCTGGTCCTCGAGCCATGCGGACATCGCGAGGTACTGGAAGTGCGCCGCGAACTCCCGCCCCATATGCGTGCAGAGAGCACCTCGGACCGCGTCATCGAGTGCCATGCCTGAACCTCCCGTCGAATGCCGTGTACGTGCAGCTACTGCGCATCGCGCCCCTCGGCCCGCAGGCGGCGTGCCCGCTCACTGCGGGTTGCCCCGACCACCACGACCGTCACCGGTACGGCCCAGAAGATGGCGTAGACGAAACCGCGGCCAAGTGGCTGGTTGAGCAGCAGCACGTGCCCGAACCAGAGCACCACCAAGGCG
>JBIIJJ010000201.1:0-3486 GCA_044233875.1 Miltoncostaeaceae bacterium
CTGGGGCTCTCGATCGTGGGCGTGGTGATGATCAGCGGCAGCCTGTCGCTGGTGGACATCGCCAATGACCAGTCGAACGGCCTCTGGTACATCCTGTTCCAGCCGGTGGCGTTCGTGGTGTTCATGATCGCCGCGTTCGCCGAGACCAACCGCACGCCGTTCGACCTGGGCGAGGCCGAGAGCGAGCTGATCGCCGGCTACAACCTGGAGTACGGCTCGGTGAAGTTCGCCATGTTCATGGCCGCCGAGTACGTGTCGATGATCGTGATCTCGGCATTCGCCGCCACGCTGTTCCTGGGCGGCCCCAACGGCCCGTGGCTCCCCGGCTTCATCTGGCTGGGCATCAAGATCGGCGTGCTGCTGTTCGTGTTCATCTGGGTGCGCGCCACGCTGCCGCGCTTCCGCTACGACAGGCTCATGAAGTTCGGCTGGAAGGTGCTCATCCCCGTGGCCAGCCTGAACATCCTGGTCACGGCGATCGTGCTCGGGCTGGGGTTCGCCAACTGATGGGCGTTCTCGAACCACTCAAGGGCTTCGGCGTCACCTTCCGCAACCTGCTCACCAAGCCGGTGACCATCGGCTACCCCGAGCACAAGACGCCCGTGTACCCGCGCTGGCGCGGCCGCCACCGCCTGTGGAAGTTCGAGGACGGCCTGGAGAAGTGCGTGGGCTGCTCGCTGTGCGCGGCCGCATGCCCGGCCGACTGCATCCGCGTGGTGGCCGAGGAGAACACGCCCGAGCAGCGGGTGTCGGCCGGCGAGCGCTACGCGCGCATCTACGAGATCAACATGGCCCGCTGCATCTTCTGCGGGTACTGCGAGACCGCCTGCCCCTTCGACGCCATCACCCTCGAGCACTCGTACGAGCTCAGCGAGTACACGCGCGAGGCGCTCATCTACACCAAGGACATCCTGCTGGAGCCGGCCCCCAAGCAGCCGCCACTGCGGCCCAACGTTCCCGGCGCCCCCACCCCGGCGGGCGACGCCTAGATGCCCGTGGCCACACTCACGCCGGGCGAGCCCCTGCTCTTCATGGGGGAGGGCTTCCGGGTGCACGCCACCAGCGACACCACCGGTGGCGGGTTCCTCATCGCCGAGATCGCCTCGCGTCCCGGTGGCGGGCCCGTGCACATGCACGCGCATGAGGCCGCCGAGCAGTACATGTGCCTCGAGGGCGAGATCACGGTGGTCACCGACGAGGGCGTGCACGTGCTGGGCCCCCTCGACACCGTGACCATCCGGCCCTGGCTGGGCCACACATACCGCAACCTGCGCGACATGCCGGCGCGGCTGCTGTGCACCCTCTCGCCGCCGCACGACATGGAGGCCTTCCTGCGCGAGGTCTGCGAGCCGGTCACCGACCCCTCCGCCCCGCTGCCCCAGGTGACGCGCGAGCAGAGCGATCACGCCATGGACGTCGCCGCGCGCCACGGCATGCGCATCCTCGACGCCTATGACCCCGCGGTGCTGAATGGCTGAGCAGATCACCTTCGCCGCCGCGGCGATCGGCACGCTGGGCTTCGGCATCGGCGTGGTGTTCTTCCGCGATGCCTTCCGCGCGGCCGTGAGCCTGATCGGCACGCTGCTGTCGGTGGCGCTGCTGTTCGTGGTGCTCATGGCGCCCTTCGCCGCGGCGATCCAGGTGATCGTGTACGCCGGCGCCATCGTGGTGATGTTCCTGTTCGTCATCGCCTACCTGGGCGAGCGCGGGGAGATCACCTCATTCGACCGGCTCGACCGCTGGCAGGTGATCGGCTGGCTCGGGGTGATCGGCCTCGGCGCGTTCGGCGCCGTGGCGGTGCTCGACAGCACGGCCGGCCCCGAGACACCCGCGCCCGACGTCACCGACGTCGGCTCGCCCCAGGCGATCGGCGATGCCTTCCTCTCGGGCCACCTGCTGGCCTTCGAGGTCACCTCGCTGGTGCTGCTGGTGGCCGCGGTTGGCGCGGTGATCCTGGCCAAGAGCGCGGTGCAGGGAGAGGGCGGCCGATGAGCGTGCCGATCGAGGCATACCTGCTGCTCTCGCTGGCCCTGCTGGTGCTGGGGCTCATCGGCGTGATGCGCCGGCGCAACCCGCTCATGCTGCTGCTGTCGGTGGAGCTCATGCTGAACGCCGGCAACATCTCGCTCATCGGGTTCTCGCGCCAGTGGGATGACCCCGCGGGCCAGCTGTTCGCGCTGGTGGTGATGGTGATCGCCGCCGCGGAGGTGGTGATCGGCCTCGGGCTGGTGGTGTCGATCTACCGGTCGCGCACCAACCTCGACGTGGACGAGTTGTCGTCCATGAAGGGCTAGCCCGTGGCCACCGCCCTCGCATGGGTCGTACTGGCGCTGCCGCTGCTCAGCGGCATCATCCTCACCGGCTGGCCCACCGAGCCGCCGCAGGTGATCACCCGCCTGCTGGGCATCGGCAGCATCCTCATCTCGTTCGCGCTCACGCTCACGATCTTCATCGGCATGCTGGGCAACCCGGCCGACGACCGCACCTTCACCTCGAGCGCGTACCAGTGGATCGACATCGGCGGGCTCTCGGTGGATCTCTCGATCCTCGTCGACCCGCTGAGCGTGATGATGATGCTCATCATCACCGGGGTGGGATTCCTCATCCACCTGTACTCGGCCGAGTACATGGACCACGACCGCGACTACCGCCGCTTCTTCGCGTGCATGAACCTGTTCGTGTTCGCCATGTTGCTGCTGGTGCTGGCCGCGAACTTCTTCTTCCTCATCGTGGGGTGGGCGTTCGTGGGCCTGGCCTCGTACCTGCTGATCGGCTTCTGGTACGAGCGCCCCACCGCCGTGGCCGCCGCGAAGAAGGCCTTCGTGGTGAACGTGATCGGCGACGTCGGCCTGGTGCTCGCGGCCTTCCTCATCCTGCGCCAGCTGGGCACGCTCGACTACGCCGAGGCGTTCGCCAACGCCGACAAGCTGGGCCCGCAGTCGGGCATGGCCGCCGCGGTGTGCCTGCTGCTGTTCGTGGGCGCCGCCGCCAAGAGCGCGCAGGTGCCGCTGCACACATGGCTGCCCGACGCCATGGAGGGCCCCACCCCGGTCAGCGCCCTCATCCACGCCGCCACCATGGTGACCGCCGGCGTGTACCTGATCGTGCGCTGCCACGCGTTCTTCGACATCTCATGGGTGGCCGCCGACGTGGTGACCGTGGTGGGCGCCATCACGCTGCTGATGGCCGCCACCGTGGCCCTGCAGCAGGTGGACATCAAGCGCGTGCTGGCCTGGAGCACCGTGAGCCAGGTGGGGTACATGGTGATGGCCGTGGGCCTGGGGGCCTACGCGAGCGGGATGTTCATGCTGATGGCGCACGCCTTCTACAAGGCGGCGCTGTTCCTGGCGGCCGGCATCATCATCCACGCGCTGAACGACGAGCAGAGCCTCGATTCAATGGGCGGGCTGCGCAAGTACCTGCGCGTGGCCTACTTCGGCATGGCCGCGGGCTGCCTGGCCATCGCCGGCATCCCCGGCTTCTCGG
>JBIIJJ010000183.1:0-3726 GCA_044233875.1 Miltoncostaeaceae bacterium
CACTCGACGACGTCGAGGCAACCGAGATGCCGGCCACGCGAAGCGGCGTGACCGACGAGGTGATCAGCACATGACGCCCAGCCCCACCGATCCGATCCGAGTGCTCATCGTGGACGACCACCACGTGGTGCGACTGGGGCTCCGCTCTCTGCTGTCGCACACCGGGGGCTTCCGCGTGGTCGGCGAGGCCGGGTCGGTGGCCGAGTCGGTGCAGATGGCCGCCCAGCTCACTCCCGATGTGGTGCTGATGGACATCCGCCTGCCCGACGGCAGCGGCGTGGATGCCTGCCGCCGCATCAAGCAGGAGAACGACGACATCCGCGTGGTCATGCTCACCTCGTACTCCGACGAGGAGGCCATCGTGGGCTCGGTGATGGCCGGGGCATCGGGCTACCTGCTCAAGCAGGCCGACGCCGAGCGCCTCACCCAGGCCATCCGCGACGCGGCGTCCGGCGCCTCCACGCTCGACCCCCGCGCAACCGGCGCGCTGCTCAGCCAGTTCCGCGAGCTCTCCGCCAAGCAGGCCGAGGCCGAGCTGGCCGGGCTCACCGACCGCGAGCGCCGCATGCTCGCGCTCATCGCCGAGGGCTACACCAATCGCGCCATCGGCGAGGTGCTCCATCTCTCCGAGAAGACCGTTCGCAACCACGTCTCACAGCTCCTCCGCAAGCTCGGCTTCCAGAGGCGGTCGCAGGCCGCCGCCTGGGCCGGCGAGCGCCGCCTGGAGCTCCCGCCGGAGTAGGCGGCACCTTCACACGGCTAATAGGCGGGGTTCGCCCTCGCGCTGCGCATCGGCTGCGCCCAGACTCACGCGTCTGGGCCTACGAGCGCAATCCGGCCGAATGCCCCCTCGGGGCGTCTAGCCGACCGTGGACGCCTCGCCGGCGAGGGTGCCCGCGTCATCTCGGTGGATGACGCGAATGCGCAGTCCCGCCGTCACGGCCTCCCTGAGGGCAGCCGACACCACAAGTGGCTGCCCGGCCCCGGCGTTGACCACGACCGCGTAAATGAGGGTCCTCAGGGTGCGCGACCCCACGCGCGAGCCACGCTGTAGCGGCACACGCTGCCCCTGATCGTTCTCGAAGAAGATCGTGTATCGGCCGGCTCGCAGGGTGCGAATGCTCGCGGAATATGTCTTGATGCCCGGCCTCAAGCCCCGGCTTGCGCTGAGGGGCGTCACCGTGCTCGTGCGCGGACGGTCGGGAGCAGCCCCCTGAGCTGCCGGCGTTGCGGCCACCGTCCCCTCGGCCGTGTCGATTACGGCGGGCTCGAACCGGAAGGCCTCGGCCAAGGCGGTCGTTCCGCCCCCCGTGGTCACGGACACGTCAGTCGTCCCGGCGGCGCGTGCGGGGGTAACGGCAGTGATCTGCGTTGCGGAGTTGACTGCGAACGAAGCGGCAGCTGTCCCGCCGAAGTACACGCCCACCGCCCCCGTGAGGCCGGTGCCCGTGATCGTCACCGAGGTGCCGCCGCGGGCCGTACCCGTTGCGGGGGACACCGAGCTGATCGTCGGAGCTGCGATGGCAGTGCCCGTTATCCGGAATTTCGGGATGTAGGTGCTCACAAGATCGGCCTGCAAGGTGCCGTTTCGGTACCAGGGCCCCGCCTTGTAGCTCCAGGGGGCAGGGGTGCCTGGTGAGCCGAAGAGGATCCAGATGCCCGAGCTGTCGGGAAGCCCACGCCACTTGGCCCAGTAGTCGCCTGCGGCGGGGATAGCCACCGATCCCGTGAAGGTCAGTCGCTTGCGGCTGGCTTCGGTCGCCATGGACGCATACGTGAGGGTCCCCAAGAGGTTGGCTGGCGTGGTTGGTGCCGCCGGGTAGTTGCCGTAGATGTCGATGGATGAACCGACGACCGCGGCCTCCGTGGCTGCCGCGAGCATCGAGAAGCTGTCGATCTGGGCCCCACCTGATGCGGTGAACCCAAAAGCGAAGTATCCGGAGTCGTAGGTCTGATTGTCGTACCACCCGCTCCCGGTGTCGACGAGCGTGTCCGCTGAGGCGAAGGCCGCGGGCATGAGCAATAGGCATGCCACCACGGCACCGGCGCGCGCCAGAGCCCGAAGGCTTGAAAGGGGGTTCGCTGGCATGGCGGCTTCCTGAGGTTCGGGGGCCAAGTACTTCCCTTTATACCAGCGACGCCGCGCAGCCCACTCGTCGCGAGGTGCGATTCCGCCAGTGCGACCGTTCGAAGAGGTCGGCAGGGTGAAGATCGGAGACCCCGGCGTCCGGGCTGACGAAGGCCAGGAGCCCGCGATCAACAAGACTCCTTGATGCCTGTCATAAGGTTTGCTTGTATTGCGCCGTCCTGCAACCGGAGTCGTGTTCCGGGAGGAGATGATGGACCAGCCGGCCGTTCGGGTAATCGGGGCGAGCAAGACCTATGAGCGCAGCGACGTGCCTGCGCTGCTGCCCACGTCGTTCGACGTGGGGCGCGGGGAGTTCGTGAGCCTCGTGGGGCCGAGCGGCTGCGGCAAGTCCACTCTGCTCGGGATGATCGCCGGGCTGCTCACGCCCGACTCCGGCACGGTGGAGGCCCTGGGCAAGACGGTGACCGGCCCGGGGGAGGGCCGGGCGATCGTGTTCCAGGACGCCGCTCTGTTCCCGTGGCTCTCGGTGTTCCACAACGTCGAGTACGGCCTGCGGGCGCACAAGGTGCCGAAGGCCGAGCGTCGCGAGAGGGTCGAGGACGCGCTGGGCCTGGTGCGCCTGGACCACGTGGCCGACAAGCACCCGTATGAGCTCTCGGGCGGCATGCGACAGCGTGCGTCAATCGCCCGCGCGCTTGTGATGCAGCCCGAGATCCTCCTGATGGACGAGCCCTTCAGCGCGCTCGATGCGCAGACGCGCACGATCCTCCAGGACGAATTGCAGCGCATCTGGATCGAGACGCAGCCCGCCGTGGTGTTCGTGACCCACAACCTCATCGAGGCCGCGTTCCTCTCAGACACGGTGCATCTGCTGTCGTCGGGGCCGGGGCGCATCGTCAAGACGTACGACATCGACATCGCGCGCCCGCGCGATGAGGCCGATCCGGCGCTGCTGGAGCTGCGACACGACATGCTCGACCGCCTGCGCGCCGAGGTTGACGACGACGTCGAGCGACGCGCTCAGTCGGCCGAGGTGTCCGCCCTGTGAGCACCACCACCGGGAAGGACGTGGGCACGGCGGCCACGGTGTCGCGCAGCGTCGGCAGCGCCATGCTTGCCCTGCTGCGCAAGAGCTGGTTCGTGATCGCACTGCTGGTGCTGTGGTGGATCGTGACGGCCGCGGGGTGGGTTGACCCCTACAAGCTGCCGAGCCCGGGCGACGTGCTGGGAACCCTCGGCACGCTGTTCACCGAGCGTGCGCTGCTCACCGACCTCGGGGCCACGCTGCTGCGGCTGGTGGAGGGCTGGGCCATCGGGGTGGTGGCCGGCGTGATCCTCGGCCTCGCCACCGGGGGCTCGCGGTTCCTCGAAGAGGGCATCCGCCCGGTGATCGCCGGCCTGCAGGCCGTGCCGACGATCGCCTTCCTGCCGCTCGCCATCCTGTGGTTCGGCTTCAACGGCACCGCCGTGCTGGCGATCGTCGCCTTCGGCACCTTCAAGCCCATGGCGCTGGCCACGTACGGCGCGATGCACCAGATCTCACCCACGCTCCTCATGGCGGGCGAGGCGCTGGGGGCCAAGGGCTTCTTCATGCAGCGCACGCTCATCTTCCCCGCGATCGTGCCCAGCCTCGTCAC
>JBIIJJ010000184.1:0-3723 GCA_044233875.1 Miltoncostaeaceae bacterium
CGAGTCACGACAACATCCTGCAGCTGCGCGGCGGCAGCCTCACCGAGGTGGACGACGTGGTGGTGGCGTCGGTGGTGCCCGAGCTCACGGTGGCCTACCAGGCGCTGGCCGACCGCTATCTCGAGCGTCCTGCGGTGGTCGTCGGCCCCGGGGTGCGCACCGGCATGCCCCTTCTCGTGGACAACCCGCACGAGGTGGGTGCCGACCGAATCGCCAACGCCGTGGCCGCGCATGCCAAGCATGGGGGCCCGTGCGTGGTGGTGGACTTCGGCACGGCCACCACGATCGACGTGGTGTCGGCCGATGGGGAGTTCCTCGGTGGCGTCATCGCGCCCGGCGTGGACAGCGGCCTCGACGCCCTGTCGCAGCGGGCCGCCCGGCTCATGCGCGTGGAGCTGGCCACCCCTCCGGCGGCGATCGGCCGCAATACCGTGGAGAGCATGCAGTCGGGCCTGGTGCTCGGGGCAGCGTCCATGGTGGACGGCATGGTGAGCCGCATCTCCGTTGAGCTCGGCAGCCAGCCCGTGGTGGTGGCCACCGGCGGCCTCGCCCCCCTGGTCATCCAGCACTCGGTGCTGGTGGAGGAGCATGAGCCGATGCTCACGCTCGAGGGGCTGCGCATCGTGCACGAGCGCACCACCGGGGCTCCGGCCCGGGGCAGGCGCCGGTGAAGAAGCGCATGCGCGCCCTCGTGGCGGCGCGTGCGCGCGAGCCGGTTGCCCCGGACCTGCCCGGGGGGTCGTGGCCGCTCGCCGAACCCTTCCGCGTGGGCTCCCTGGAGATGCCGAACCGGGTCGTGCTCGCGCCGCTGGCGGGCATCGGCAACAGGCCCTTCCGCGAGCAGGCCCGGCGTCACGGCGCGGGGCTCGTGGTGTCGGAGATGGTGGCCGCCCACGGCATCCGTCATGGCAACCAGCGCACCCGCTCGATGCTCGACCTCGGGGCCGCCGAGAGCCCCGTGTCGATCCAGGTGTTCGGCGGCGATCCCGACGTGATGGCCGAGGCCGCCCGGGTGGTGGAGGACTCCGGTGCCGACATGGTGGACATCAACATGGGCTGCCCCGTGCCCAAGATCATGAAGACCGGTGCCGGCGCCGCGCTGCTGGCCGACCCCGCAAAGGGCGAGGCCGTGGTGCGCGCCATGGCCGATGCCGTGAGCATCCCGGTCTCGGTGAAGATGCGCCGCGGGCTGCGGCCGGGCGACATGGATCCCTCCGAGGTGGCGCGCCGCTTCGAGGCCGCCGGTGCCGCCCTCATCACCATCCACCCCCGCGCGGCCGCCGACGAGTACTCCGGCACCGCCGACCACCGCATCAGCGCCCAGGTGGTGGAGGCCGTTGAGGTTCCGGTGCTGCTGAGCGGCGACATCGCCGACGCGCGCGGCGCCCTGGAGGCGATCGAGCTGACCGGCGCCACCGGCGTGATGATCGGCCGTGCGGCCCTGGGCAATCCCTGGGCGCTCGGGGCCATCGCGCGGGGTGAGGCCGAGCCACGGCCCCCGGCGGCCGCGGTGCTCGATGAGCACATGGCCTTCTGCGCGGACATCGCCGCGCTCATGGGCACTGACCGGGCCTGTCACTACCTGCGCAAGTTCCACTCGTGGTACCTCGCGGGGCGCGGAATCCCGGATGCCGACATCCAGGCCCTCATGGAGGACCCCACGTACGACGAGGCCCTCGCCCGGCTGCGGTCCCTGCGCGATCTGGCCGTCGCCGACGGGGTGCAGGCCGCCTAGCGGGCTGTCGTCCCATGCCGTGGGCGGTTGCATGCCGCCGAGCGGCTCGGTTATCGTGCGCCGCCGTCTAGTCCGGCTGAATGCGTCGAGGGGAGTCGAAGTGGAGCGCGAGGTCATCCTCACCCAGGAGGGGTACGACAAGCTCCAGGAGGAGATCGAGTACCTCACCACGCACAAGCGGCGGGAGGTGGCCGAGCGCATCAAGACCGCGCGTGAATTCGGCGACATCTCGGAGAACTCCGAGTACGACGACGCCAAGAACGAGCAGGCGCACGTGGAGTCGCGGATCCTCCAGCTCGAGCACCAGCTGCGCAACGCCCGCATCGTGGACAGCCACGACGTTGACACCGGCGTGGTCTCCATCGGCACCAAGGTGACCCTGCGCACCACCGCCGACAAGAAGACCAAGGTGTACTCGCTCGTGGGCTCGGCCGAGGCCGACCCGCTGCAGGATCGCCTCTCAAACGAGAGCCCGCTCGGCAAGGCGATCATCGGTCGCAAGAAGGGCGACAAGATGACCGTCTCGACCCCGCGCGGCCAGGTGGAGTACCAGGTCGTCAAGATCGAGGCGGGGGACTGAGCACCCCCGAGGAGGCCGCGGCCGCGGAGGCCGACGGCGGCATCGACCGCCTGATCGCCGATCGCCGCCAGAAGGCCGCCGAGCTTCGCGCGGCAGGCATCAACCCCTACCCGGCCCGCTTTCCGGGCCGGGTGCCCGTGGCCGAGGCCCGGGAGCATGGCGAGCCCCTCGAGCCCGGGACAGAGGCCGACGGCCAACTGGCCGTGGCCGGTCGCCTCACCGGTCGCCGTGGGCAGGGCAAGACCGTGTTCGCCGACGTGCAGGACCGCTCGGGGCAGGTGCAGGTGTGGGCCACCCTCGATCGCCTGGGCGAGCAGGGCCTCGCACTGCTGGCCGATGCCCATCTGGGCGACATCATCGGCGTGCGGGGCACCGTGGTGCGCACCCGCCGCGGGGAGGTGTCGGTTGCGGCCGATTCGGTGGAGATGCTCGCCAAGTCGCTGCGTCCGCCGCCCGACCGCCACGCGGGCCTCAAGGACCCGGAGACCCGCTACCGGCAGCGCTACCTCGATCTCATGGCCTCCGATGAGGTGCGCGATCAGTTCGTGACGCGCGCCCGTGCCATTGCCGGGGTGCGCCGCTACCTCGACGACCGTGGCTTCATCGAGGTGGAGACGCCCGCCCTGCAGCCCATCTACGGGGGCGCCGCGGCCCGGCCGTTCGTGACCCACCACAACGAGCTGGATCGCGACCTCTACCTGCGCATCGCCACCGAGCTGTACCTCAAGCGCTGCATCGTGGGCGGCCTGGAGAAGGTCTACGAGATCGGCAAGGACTTCCGCAACGAGGGCGTGTCGTTCAAGCACAACCCCGAGTTCACGATGCTCGAGACATACGAGGCCTACGCCGACTACGACGACGTGGCGTCCATGCTCGAGGAGATGGTGTCGTCCGCCGCGGTGGAGGCCACCGGGGGCATGGTGGTGCCCTGGAAGGGCGAGACCATCGACCTCACGCCGCCGTGGCGCCGCGTGCGCCTGGTCGACGCCCTGCGCGATGCCAGCGGCATCGACGTGCTCGCGCATCCGGATGCGCATGACCTGCGCGCCCGCATGCGCGAGGCCGGCCTGGATGCCCCCGACAACGCTCCGTGGTCCAAGCTGGTGGACGGCATCCTCTCGCAGTCGCTCGAGCCCACCCTGGTGCAGCCCACGATCCTCATGGACTATCCGCTCGAGCTCTCGCCCTTCGCCAAGCGGCGCGAGGACGACCCCCGCCTCGTGGAGCGCTTCGAGGCCTTCTGCGGGGGCATGGAGATCGCCAACGCGTTCTCCGAGCTCAACGACCCCGACGACCAGCGCGAGCGCTTCGAGATGCTGCAGGCCGACCGCGCCGCCGGGGATGACGAGGCCCAGCCGGCCGATGAGGACTTCCTCACGGCCCTCGAGCACGGCATGCCGCCCACGGG
>JBIIJJ010000185.1:0-3720 GCA_044233875.1 Miltoncostaeaceae bacterium
ATGGCGAACGAGTTGTAGATCTCGGCCACGTCGACGTCGTCGGCGGAGATGCCGGCCATCTCGTAGGCGCGCTCCGCCGGACGGGCGAACAGGTTGTAGGCGTCGTCCAGGGTGTCGCTGGCCTGGTACCAGGTGCCCGATCCCATGGAGGTGGCGGTCACGAACACCTGCGGCTTGTTCGGCTGCGCCTCGAGGATCTCCGGGCGGCACAGCACCAGCGCCGAGGCGGCGTCCGTCATGGGGCAGACCTCGTACAGCTTGAGCGGGTCGGCGACCTTGGCGCTCTTCATCACCTCTTCCACCGTGCACTCGAAGCGCAGGTGGGCCGAGGGGTTGCGGGCGCCGTAGAAGTGGTTCTTGACCGACGTGTGCGCGAGGTCCTCCTCGCTCACGCCGTAGGTCTGCATGTACTTGCGGGCGGTCAGCGCGGTGCCCGACGGGAAGGTCAGCCCGGAGAAGTACTCCTCCTTGCTGTCGGCGGCCTGGGCGATGATGGAGGTGCCCTCCACCGTGGCGAGGTCGTTCATCTTCTCGCAGCCCAGCACCATGACGGTGTCGTAGAGGCCCGAGGCGATGGCCACGCAGCCCAGGTGCAGGGCCCACGCGCCGGTGCCGCAGGCGGCCTCCACGCGCACGGCGCCGGCCGGTACCACGCCCAGGTGGTGGGCCACCATGAGGCCGGTGGAGTTCTCGTAGTTGAAGCCCACCGAGCCCACGTTGCCCACGTAGAGCATCTGGATGTCCTGAGGGGACACCCCGGCGTCGTTCATGGCCTTGCGGCCGGCCTCGACGGCGAGGTCCTTCAGCGACTTGTCGTGCTGGATCTTGTGCGGGGTCTTGCCGATCCCCAGGACGCCGACCTTCATCCTTTACTCCCTCGCCTTAGTGGGGCTGCTGCTGGCGGCCCTCGGTCCAGCGGTAGTAGGTGCCGACGGCGATCTGCTCGCCGGCGTCAATCATCTCACGCGTGCCGATGGACTTCGGCTTGCGGGTGACCTCGAGCGACTGGGCGATGGCCTCTCCCCCGCCATACGCCAGGGCCATCAGGCTGCTGCCCTTGCGCGAGGCGTCGAGGCCGAGGCACAGGGCCAGGCCCACGGATGCCCCGCCCACGTTGCCGATGTCGCCCACGAACTGCGTGGCCTCCAGCTGCTTGGGCTGGGCGCCCAGCTTGGCGAGCCCGCGCAGCACCTGGGGGTGCGGCTGGCTCGGGCAGATGCTGGTGTACTTGCCCGTGGGACGCTCGGTCACGCCCTCCAGGCCCTTGGCCGCCGCAGCGGTGGCCTTGGCGTAGGAGTCGAACAGCACCTCCAGGCGGAAGCGCGGCTCCTGCTCGCGGCCCAGCATCCATACGTCGAACACCTCGAGCGACTCGCGGCTCTGCGGGCCGAGGGTCGCGATGCCCTCCGCCTTCTTGCCGGGGTCGATCACGAAGGCCGCCGCCGCGCCCGCCGACAGCACGTCGGCCACGCGGTCGCGGTAGCTCACCAGGTGATCGGTGGCCACCACGAGGGTCGGGCCAACGTCAAGGGTCTGCGCGATGCGGAAGGCATCGAGCAGACCCGTGGCGTTGGCACCGAGGTCGATGTTCACGGCACCATCGTCCAGGCGCAGGGCCCGGCCGAGGGTCTGCGACATCTTGCGCAGCCCGAAGGGCGGGGCCTGGGTGGTCACGATGACCGCCCCGACCCCACGCTCGCCCTTCAGTGCCTGGCGCGCCGCCTCATAGGCCATCGTGAGGGTGTCCTCATCGAGACCCGGGGTGGCGAGCCCGCGCGACCGGGGACGTCCCGGTCGCCCGTAGAACTTCTGGATCTCACCGAGCGGAGCCCGGTACTGGGGTACGTAGGCCCCGTAGCTGGTGAGTACCGCCATCGCCTAGCGCTTCACCTTCACGCCTGCGGCCTCGCGGTCCCAGGTGTCAGCGGTGATGCCCTCGTCGCGCAGCTTGACCTTCTGCACGCGCTCGGTGGGCGTCTTCGGAAGCGCGTCCACGAAGCGGATGTAGCGGGGAACCATGAAGTACGGCATGCGCTCGGCCATGAACTCGGTGAGCTCGACCATGTCCGGCTTCTCGCCCTCGGCGATGCAGACGATCATGATCTCGTCCTCGCTCGACGCACCCTCGCCGGCCTTCACGCCGATGGCGGCGGCCTCCTTCACGTTGGGGTGCTCCGAGACCTGGCGCTCGACCTCCATGGACGACACGTTCTCGCCGCGGCGACGGATGTAGTCCTTCACGCGGTCCATGAAGTAGATGTAGCCGTTCTCGTCCATGCGGCCGAGGTCGCCGGTGTGGAGCTTCAGGTTCTTGAAGTCCTCAGCCGTCTTCTCGGGCATGCCGTAGTAGGCACGCATCACGATGTTCGGGATCTTCATGTCGACGACGATCTCGCCGGGGGTGTCTGCGGGCAGCGGGCGGTCCGTGCCCGGCTCCACCACGAACACCTCGTAGCCGGGGTTGGCCTTGCCGATCGAACCCGGCACCGGCGGCTGGGTCGGGTCCATGTACGTGGCCATGCCGGTCTCGGTGAGACCGTAGCCCTCGATGAACTTGACCCCGAAGCGGTCCTGGAAGTCGTAGTAGATGTCCTTCGGCGTCGGCGCGGCGAACACGGTGTGCACCTTGTGCGCCTTGTCGAGGTCCGACGGCGGGATGTTCCAGATGAAGTACGACACCGCGCCGATGGAGTTGAAGATGGTGGCCTCGGCGTCGATGACCTGCTGCCAGAACTGGCTCGACGAGAAGCGCTCCACGTACGCGATGCGGGCGCCGGCGACCAGGGCCGGGTAGCCCGAGAGCACCTGGGCGTTGCTGTGGAACAGCGGCAGGCACGAGAAGAACGTGTCGTCCGCCAGCTCCTCGATGGAGCGGTCGGCGGTCTTGGAGATGACCTCCATCAGGCCGCGGGCCGAGAAGTAGTCGGCCGCGTTCTGCTTGATCACGCCCTTCGAGCGACCGGTGGTGCCCGAGGTGAACATGATGCGGGCGTCATCGACCCACGAGTACTCGACGTCGGGCTCCGAGTCGGGCGCCTCCATCAGCGCCTCGAGCGGCTCCCACTTGAGCGACGGGTCGGGGCCCTCCTGCGCACCCGTCTTCATCACGATGACGTGCTCCAGCAGCGGGAGCTCCTTCGCGATGAAGTCCAGGCGGTCGAGGAAGACGTCCGAGATGAAGAGCTTCTTGGCCTCGACCAGGTTGATGGTCCAGGAGAGGAAGTCACCCTTGTAGGCGGTGTTGATCGACGACATCACGGCGCCGGCCTTGAGGATGCCGTACCAGACCGGCAGGAACTCCTCGCAGTTCGGCAGCATGACGCTGACCGACTCACCCTTCTCGACACCACGGGCCAGGAGCGCGTTGGCGATGCGGTTGGACCGCGCGTTGACCTCGCCGTAGCTGACCCAATCGTTGTCCGCGAACTTCAGGTAGTCGCGGTCCGGGTGGGCCTCGGCCCTGTCCCGGAGGACCTTCGCGAGGATCCAGTTGGTGGGATCCTCCTTCGCGTACCAATCACTCCAATCGGCCATGGCCGTCTCTCCTCGTCGGTTCTACGTGGACAGCCGCGGTCAGCCCGCGGGGGTGAACTTCGGCATGGTGACCTCGTCGGTGACGTCGTCGAAGACGATCTTCACCTTCATGCCGATCTTGACGTCCTCGGGGTCGAGGGAGGGGTAGCCCTCCTCGTCCTTCACGAGGATGGTCATCATGCGCGG
>JBIIJJ010000018.1:0-14488 GCA_044233875.1 Miltoncostaeaceae bacterium
CCTCGATCGGGAGCGGGGCGCCGGAGAGGTCGATGCCGAGCTCCTCGGCCGCGCGCAGGAGCTCATCGTCCTCGCGGGCCGCGGTGTCGACACCGGACTCCCCTTCGATGCGCACATCGAGGGCCAGGCTCTGCATCTCCTTCAGGAGCACCTTGAAGCTCTCCGGGATGGAGGGCTCCTGGATGTTCTCCCCCTTCACGATGGCCTCGTAGGCCTTGACGCGGCCCACGGTGTCGTCGCTCTTGATGGTGAGCATCTCCTGGAGCGTGTATGCCGCGCCGTATGCCTCGAGCGCCCACACCTCCATCTCACCGAAGCGCTGGCCACCGAACTGCGCCTTGCCGCCCAGCGGCTGCTGGGTGACGAGCGAGTACGGGCCGGTGGACCTGGCGTGGATCTTGTCGTCCACCAGGTGCAGCAGCTTCAGCATGTACATGTAGCCAACGGTCACCCGGCCGTCATACGGCTCGCCGGTGCGGCCGTTGAACAGGCGGAACTTGCCGCTCACGCGACGTCCGTCTGCCCCGTCGGCCTTCACGCGCAGGTCGATGGGCTCATCCTCGTGCGCCTTGGACCACTCGGCCAGCACCCGGTCGACCTCCTCCGGCGTCGCGCCGTTGAAGACCGGGGTGGCGACGAAGGTGCGCTGAGTGCGGTCGCCATCGCCCTTCTGCCAGCCGGTGGCGGCAGCCCAACCCAGGTGGGTCTCGAGGATCTGCCCGATGTTCATGCGGCTCGGCACGCCCAGCGGGTTCAGGATCATGTCGATCGGCGTGCCGTCCTCGAGGAACGGCATGTCCTCATCCGGCACGATCTTGGAGATGACGCCCTTGTTGCCGTGGCGCCCGGCCAGCTTGTCGCCCTCGGCGATCTTGCGGCGCTTGGCCACGTACACGCGCACGAGCTCGTTCACGCCGGCGGACAGGTCGTCGCCGGCCTCGCGGCTGAACGTCTTGACGTCGATGACCTTGCCACCCTCGCCGTGCGGCACCTTGAGAGAGGTGTCGCGAACCTCGCCGGCCTTCTCCTTGAAGATGGCGCGGATCAGCTTCTCCTCGGCGGTGAGCTCGGTCTCGCCCTTCGGCGTGACCTTGCCCACGAGCAGGTCGCCCGACTTCACCTCGGCGCCGATGCGCACCACGCCCCGCTCGTCGAGGTCGGCGAGCGACTCCTCCGAGCGGTTCGGGATGTCGCGCGTGATCTCCTCGGCACCCAGCTTGGTGGTGCGCGCGTCGATCTCGTACTCCTCGATGTGGATGGACGACAGGACGTCGTCCTTCACGAGGCGCTGCGACACGATGATGGCGTCCTCGAAGTTGTAGCCCTCCCAGGACATGAAGGCGACGAGCATGTTCTTGCCCAGCGCCAGCTCACCCTGGTCGGTCGACGAGCCGTCGGC
Organism: Miltoncostaeaceae bacterium; assembly: GCA_044233875.1. GTDB lineage: Bacteria > Actinomycetota > Thermoleophilia > Miltoncostaeales > Miltoncostaeaceae > SYFI01. The sequence continues at coordinate 1,400 of JBIIJJ010000018.1, forward strand.
CAGCACCTGCCCGGCCTCCACCTTGTCGCCGATGCCCACGATGGGCTTCTGGTGGATGAGCGTGCCCTGGTTGCTGCGCACGAACTTCTTCAGCTCGTACTCGTCATGCTCGCCACCACGCACCTCGATGATGATGCGCGTGGCATCCACGGCGGCGATGGTGCCGGCGCGGCGGGCCACGATGACGTCACCGGTGTCCACGGCGGCACGGTGCTCCATGCCGGTGCCCACCAGCGGCGCCTCGCTCACCATGAGCGGCACTGCCTGCCGCTGCATGTTGGCGCCCATCAGCGCGCGGTTGGCGTCGTTGTGCTCGAGGAACGGGATGAGGGCCGTGGCCACCGACACGATCTGGTCGGGCGAGACGTCCATGTACTCGACGTCCTTGGCGCCCACGATCACGGGCTGGCCGTTACGGCGGCAGAGCACCTCTTCCTCGCGGAGCCTGCCGCTGGGCTCGACCTCCGCACTCGCCTGGGCGATGATGCGGTTCTCCTCCTGCGTGGCATCAAGCCACACGATCTCCCAGTCGCCCCCATCGGCCTTCTGCAGCTTGCCGCCCTTCACCACGCGGTACGGCGTCTGGATGAAGCCGAACTCGTTCACGGTGGCGTGTGCCGACAGCGAACCGATGAGGCCGATGTTCGGGCCCTCAGGGGTCTCGATGGGGCACATGCGCCCGTAGTGGGTGGGGTGCACGTCGCGCACCTCGATGGGTGCGCGCTCGCGGGTGAGGCCACCCGCGCCCAGCGCCGACAGGCGGCGGCGGTGCGTGAGCCCGGCCAGCGAGTTGGTCTGGTCCATGAACTGCGACAGCTGAGAGGAGCCGAAGAACTCCTTGAGCGCGGCCACCACCGGGCGGATGTTGATGATCGTCTGCGGGGTGATGGTGTCGGGGTCCTCGGTGCTCATGCGCTCGCGGACCACGCGCTCCATGCGGTAGAGGCCAATGCGGAAGGCCTCCTGGATGAGCTCGCCCACCGTGCGCAGGCGCCGGTTGCCGAAGTGCTCGTACTCGTCCAGCTCATGCACCATCTCGTCGCGCGGCAGCATGATGCCGTCGGCGGCGAAGTCCTTGCTCTCCTCGTCGATGCCGTAGCGGATCGGCAGGTCCACCAGACGGCGGATGAGCTCCACGAGGTCATCGCGCATGCCGGTGCGCGAGCCCGTGAAGCGAGGGTTCGCGAGCGTGCGCGTGGCGGTGGTGCCGTCCGCGGCGAGGCGGGCGTCGAGCTTGTAGCGGCCCACCTTGGTGAGGTCGTAGCGCTTGGGGTCGAAGAAGAGCCCACGCACCAGGTTGAGCGAGTTCACCTCGGTCGGCGGCTCACCGGGGCGCTGCTTCTTGAACACCTCGATGAGGGCGTTCTGCATGAGGTCACCCGCACGCAGGTCGATGCGCTTCTCGATGCGCTCGATCTCGTCCTCGATGCGCAGGCGCTCGTCGCCGGGCACCGTGTCGATGTCCTTGGCGAGGTCGCGGGACTCCTTCACCATCGCCTCGAGCTCCTGCAGCGACTTGGCGTTGCCGGATGCCGCCGCACCCTCCGTGACGTCCTTCTCGAGGGTCATCTCGATGAAGGGGTTCACGCGCTTCTTGTCGAGCGGGTGCGGGAACAGGTTGCGCACGTCGTCGCGCGTGTAGCCCAGGGCGAAGAGCAGCGTGGTGACCGGAAGCTTGCGCTTGCGGTCGATACGCACGTTGACAAGGCCCTTCTTGTCGATCTCCAGCTCCACCCACGACCCACGTGCGGGCATGAGGTTGGCGATGAAGACCTGCTTCTCGCGGTCCTTGGGCTCCATGAGGTAGGCGCCCGGCGAGCGCACCAGCTGCGTCACGATGACGCGCTCGGTGCCGTTGATGATGAAGGTGCCCCAGTCGGTCATGAGCGGGAGGTCGCCCATGAACACCTTCTGCCGGCGGATCTCGCCGGTCTCCTTGTTGACGAAGGAGACCTCCATCGTGAGCGGCGCCGCGTAGGTCATGTCCTTCTCGCGGCACTCGTTGATGGGGTTGTTCGGCATGATCTCGTTGAACGGCATGCCGGGCTCCCAGCCCCCGATGGTGTAGGGACCGAACTCCACCATGAGGGTGCCGGTGAAGTCCTGGATCGGGGAGATGTCGTCGACGGTCTCCCTCAGGCCCTCATTGAGGAACTGATCGAAGCTGGCGCGCTGGATGTCGATGAGATTCGGGACATCCGGGATGCGCGGCGCATAGTCCTGGGCTCCCTTGGAGTCGGGGAGGGGAAAGAATTCCCTCTCCCGGGTGCGGCGGGCTGTGGGCGTGCTCAAGTCGCAGAGCCTCCTGACGTGAGCTCGATGGTGAACAGGCATGCGGCTGCCGACGCCTTCGGCGTGGAAACGCGGAATATGTGAGCGGGCAGCGGTGCGGGCACGTCGTACGCGACCACCGTGTGCCGCCGCGCCGGGCGTAAGGCGCGAGGGGCGGCGACGGCGGAACGGGCATCATACACCTTCCGTCCGCTCATGCCCTGAACGCGGCGGTCCGCCGAGCGGGTCGCCATACTCAGGTACGTGGGCACGGACTCCGCACAGGACGGAGGAGGGCCCCCGGGCGCCGCGATCACCGAGCGCCTGGTGCCCCTCCTCGACTCCACGCATCAGGTGTGGTCATCGCCGCAGGAGCGGCGCCGACTTCGTGCGTTTGGCTTTCGGCCGGCAGTGGAAACCGGCGTGCTCAAGCGCGAATGGCATGGAGCGCAGGTGCGCGTAGGCCCCGATGCCCTGCGAGTCGTGTCGGAATCCGACGGCGCCGAACTGGCGTGGGCACCCGACTCCGGACTCACCCTCAACGGGGGTCCGTTCGAGCCGACTGCCGACGGAATCGCCCTGGCCGATGCCGTCAACGGCCTGATCCAGAGCTACGAACGCTGGATCGAGGCGCGCGAGGGGCGCGAGGAGCGTCTTCGCCGCGGCCACTGGAGTTCAGCGGACCGCCGGCAGGTGAACGCCCTGGCGGAAACCCGCCGCCTGCAGCGCCTGCTCTCCACGCGCGCGACGCGGGCCAGGCGCTGACGCCCCCGCGCCGCCGGATGGCGGCGTCGGGGGCCTCACCGCGTCAGATCAGGCCATGCCGTCCGGCTGGGCCCCCGGGTCACCCGTGCGGCCAATGACCTTGCCGCCGGCGATGTGGCTGAGGTCCTCGAGCCAGCCACCGAGGCGCTCGTAGTCCTTGTCGTCGGCGGGGAGGGTTGCGCGAGCGGCCTCCACCTCGGCGATGACCTCATCGACGTTCGACTTGTTGGCGAGGGAAACGCGGTCCCTCAGCTTGCTCTTGACTTCGCGATCGAGCGGCATTGCGTACCTCGTTGGGTTCGTTTGACCGGTGCGGGAAGGGCCCGCGCGCACATGAATTGTGCGAAATCCCCGAGCCGTTCGCCCGGGAACGGTCGTGCTACGGCCGGAGCGTCACGGACCGGGTGGTCGTGCGCGAGTGGCCGGCGGCATCGGACGCCCTGATCGTGGCGACGTAGCGACCCGGCGGCAGCGACCCGAGCGGCAGCGCCCTGCGGACGGTGCCGCGGAACCGCATCACGCGTCGCACCTCGCGCCCGTCGGCCGCGGTGAGCGTGAGGCGCACGACCGACGCGGTGGCGTCCTGCGCCACCAGCAGCGCCTGGGCCGGACGCGCGCCCATGGCCACGCCCCCGAGCGCGCGCTCGCGGCCGACGCGCTCCACCCGGAACGACCTCAGGCGAGGGGCGCCGGTGTCGACGACCACGGGAATGGTGCGCACCCCCACGTTGCCTGGCCAGTCGCTGGCCCGCACTTCGATGACGTGCCGTCCGTCAGGCAGCCACCTGCGCCCGAGGGTGGCCGCGGGCGGTGTCTCGCCCTGCCGCCGCACGACAGTGCGGCCGTCGACCTGCACGGACCATCCCGTGAGCCGCGAGGCATCTTCCGTGGTCGCGGCGATGCGCACGGGCAGGCTGCGCACCAGGCGCGGCACGCGCTTGGTGAGGGCGATCTCCGGTGGGTCGACGTCGACGCGCACGCGGCCGGCGCCGAACTGGTCATCGGGGCCCGGAGCACCGAGGTCGAGGGCCTGGGCGGCCAGCAGGTCGCCGAGCGATTCCGGGTCGAGCGGGGCCCCCGCAAGTCTGCGCGCGCCAATGAGCAGCGCAATGGCGCCGCCGGCGTTGGGTGCGGCATTGGACGTACCCCCGATGGAGCGGGGCCCCGTGGCCGTGAGCACCCGGGTGTTGGTGGGCGCCGTGATGTCGGGCTTCATGCGCCCATCATCGGTGGGACCGCGCGACGAATACGACTTGAGGCCGTTGTTGGTCCAGTCCACCGCGCCCACCGTGATGGACCCCTCGGCATCACCGGGGGTCGGCACGCTGGATGGACCCGGGTCGCCCAGGGCGTCCATGGGGATCTCACGCGAGAACAGCGTGATGCGACCGCCAGGTGGAGGCCCCGCCACGCGCACCACGCGCAGGCGGAACTCGCCGCCGGCTCCCGACGAGAACCCCGTGAAGCGCTCCGCCGGACGGGCACCGTTCACCTGGGAGTCGCGCGATGCAACCGCTTCGGTCCACTCACCAGCCGGTCCGCGCCTCTCGAGCACCAGGTCGAGGTCGGTCACCTCCGCCCCCTCGGCCTGGTCCCACGACAGCGCGAAGGTGATGGGCCGGCCGGGGTCCACCGTGAAGGTCCAGCCCGGCGTGCCCGGCCAGTCGAGCACGTCATCACCGTCGGCATCGGCCCAGGAGCCCTCCCAGTGCCGCTCGGCGTAGTTGCCCGCCGAGTTCACCCACGCGATGCCGGCGGCGGCCGCGCGATCAACGGCCTGCGCAGCCGGTCCACTGCCGTCGAACGGCCCCTCGAGGAACGAGTTGCTGTGCACGACCACGTCGGGACGCCGCTGGATCAGCCACTCGACCGCCGCCTGGAAGTCCTGCTCGGAGTGGTAGTTCACGAACAGGTAGCGGGCAGCCGGCGCGAAGTCGTACACGGTCTGCGCCACGAGCTCGCCATGGTTGGTGGCATTGCCATATGCGTTGCGCCCGGCAAGACCCCAGGTGGGGTCGAAGCTCATGGTCTCGAGGCGGGTGGCCGGTGGAAGTTCCCCGCGGCCCTGCAGGCCGGCGATGCGGTTGGCGCCAAAGCCCAGGTCGAGCACGGCGATCACCACGCCCGCGCCATCGCGCGCCAGGGCCTGGATGGCATCGGCGCCCACGCGCTCGAAGCCCTCCGATCGCACCGCTCCCGACGAGGCCACGGCAGCGCCCGGGTCGTCAGGGTCGGTCTCCGGCACGGCCGAGGGGGCGGTGTGGGCGGCGGCCACGCCGGGAATGGCCCGCAGGCCCGGCAGGCGGTCGGGCGAGGCGGTCACCTGCAGGCGGCGCCCGTCGCGTCGCACCACGCGCAGCGATGACGCCCCGAGCGCGTGCACCACGGCATCGGCCTGGCCCGGCGACGCCGTTATCGACACGGTCGCCGGAGGCGCGGCGGCGGCGGCCGGCACGGCGGCCAGCGCCGCGGCCAGCGCGGCGGCCCGGGCCACGCGCCTCATCGGCGCACCAGCACCCGGCGCACCACCGACTCATTGCCCGCGAGGTCGCGGGCCACGACCTCGACGCGGTTGCGGCCCCTCGCCAGCCAGATGCGCTGGCGCACCTGCGGGCCCGGCGCGGTGCGCACCAGACGGCCATTCAGCCTGAGGTCGATCGATGCCATGGTGCCGGCGTCGATCGCGCGAATTCGCAGCACGGGCCGTGGCCCGCGTGGGGTGACGACGACGATGCGCGGGGGCAGCACGTCGTACCGGGCCATGCCGGCGCCCGTGAGGGCATCGGGGCCCTTGGTGCCCAGGTCACGCGCCCGCGAGACCATGTCGGACCGCAGCGCCCCGACATCCACCGGCCTGCCCAGGGCGATGCGCTCATCCCGGATGAGGGCGGCCACGCCGGCAACGTGCGCCGTGGATGCCGAGGTGCCGGCAGTGCCCGGGAAGAGCGGGTTGGCCGTGACATACGTGGGGCCCACGAGGTCGGGCTTGGAACGGCCATCCTGGGTGGGTCCGCGCGAGGAGTACTTCTCCACCTCGCTGCCCTGCCATGCCACGGCGCCCACCGAGAGCGCCCCCGCGGCGTCACCCGGCGTGGCCACGCTGCCGTCCGCCACTGCCGACGCACCGAACCCGACGGTGCGGGAGAAGACGTTCACGGTGGCGTCGCCGCCGGCGGTGCGGATGACCAGAAGCCGCCAGGCCCCGCCGTCGACGGTGATGGGCCTGGTGCGCCGCGTGGCGTCGCTCGCCGCCACCTCGGCCCACGAGCCGTCGGGCTGCTGGCGCTGCACGGAGAGCACGGCCTCCACGCCCGGGGTGCTCCAGCCCACGCCGAAGGCGATGGTCTCGCCGGGGGCCGGAACGATGGGCAGCTCGGTGCCCGTGGGCGCGGGCACGCCGCGCCAGTGGCGCTGGGCGAAGTTGCCGGACGAGTTGATGAAGAGCACCCCGCGCCCCGCGGCGTCGTCCACGGCACGCGCGAGTGGACCCGTGCCGTCGAAGGGACCGCCGAGCAGCGAGTTCGAGTGACTGACCACAGGTATCCCGTTCGCCGCGATCCACTCAACCGCCTGCCGGAAGCCGTCGATGTCGGCGTAATTGACGAGCACCAGGCGCGCGCCGGGGGCGACGTCGTGCACGATCTCGGCCATTCGGGTGCCGTGCTGCGTGCGGCCGCCGAGGTTGTCGCGCCCCTCGAGCCCGTTGACCGCGTCGAACGACTTCGTCTCCATCGATTCGAGCGGCGGCAACTCACCCGCCCCGATCGACTCGGCAAGGCCGCCGAAACCGGGGTCGAGAACCGCAACCCGCGTGCCACTGCCGTCGATGCCGCGCGCCCACGCGGCATCCGCTCCCATGCGGAAGGTGCCCTGGGACACCACTGCGAGAGCGGGGGCCGCCACCGCGGCCGTGAGGGCGACGGCCGCGCTCACGCTGATGAGCAGGCGTTTCATTCCCGCGCAGGTAAGCAAACGGCCCGGGTGGCAAGGTGCCACCCGGGCCGCTTGGGACATCATGCGACGTTCGTGACTGTCACCGGCAGGTGCCAGTCACCCTCTCTCCAGATCTACGAGAGGCTGACCGACCCGCCAGCTTCCTCGATCTGGGACTTGATCTGGTCGGCCTCTTCCTTGGCCACGCCCTCCTTGACGGTGCCCGGGGCGCCGTCCACGAGGTCCTTGGCCTCCTTCAGGCCGAGTCCGGTGACCGCGCGGACGACCTTGATCACCTGGATCTTCTTGTCGCCGGCGCTGTCGAGCGTGACGGTGAACGAGTCCTGGGCAGCGTCCCCGCCACCGCCGTCGCCACCGGCAGCCGGGGCAGCGGCCACGGCGACCGGAGCGGCCGCGGCGCTCACGCCGAAGGTCTCCTCCAGCGCCTTGATGCGCTCGCTCAGCTCAAGCACCGAAATGGCCTTGAGCTCGTCGATCCACTCCTCAGTGGTCATCGCCATGGTCAGTCTCCTTCAGTCGTGTCGTCGGCAGCCGGCTCGGCGTCCGTGGTGTCGTCGGCTGCCGGCTCCTGCGCGGCCTCCGGGGTGTCGTCTGCCGCCGCCTCGGGCGTGGCATCGGTGGTGTCTTCGGTGCTGGCCTCGGCGGCCGGGGCGTCCTCGGCGGGCGCCTCGTCGGCGGCAGGTGCCTCCGGCGCGGCGGGTGCCTCGGCCTCGGCCGGTGCCTCCGCAGCGCGCTGCACGTGGTAGGCGCCCAGCGCCCGGGCCATGCCCGAGATGAGGCTGTTCAGTGCGTTGGCGGTGCCCTGCAGCGGGCTGGCAACGCCGCCCACCAGTCGGGCGAGCAGCTCGTCACGCGAGGGCAGGCTGGCGAGCTGCTTGAGCTCGTCCGCCGAGATGGGGGCGCCATCGAGGATGCCACCCTTCATGCTCAGCCGGTTGTCCGACGCCTTCGCGAAGGTGTTGAGCGCCTTCGCAACGGCGGCGGCGTCGCCGCTTGCCCAGACCAGTGCGGTCTGCCCCTCGAGGTACTCGAGCAGGGACTCCTTGCCGGTCTCGCCGCATGCGCGACGCGCGAGGGTGTTCTTGACGACCTGGAACTGGCCGCCGGACTCGCGCAGCGTGCCGCGGAGGTTCTCGACCTCGCGAACGCTGAGCCCGTGGAACGCCGCCGCGATGACGGTGTCCGTGGTGTTGAGGCGCTCCGCGATCACCGCGATGGCCTCTGCCTTCTGCTCCCTGTTCAGTTCCTCACCTCCTCCTCTGCTGGCCGCGCGAGGGCGGGCCGGAAGGAGGCGGTGCGGGGCTCAGGGCCTCGCGCGCTCCGTAGGGCTCCGTCCTCACACGGGTCGGGGTCATCCCCCTGGTTCAAGGCGACCGGCTGGCCGCCCCCGTGGTCTTCGGTCGGGTGCTCTGGGGGTGCTGCCGCCTTAGGCGGTGGCCTCCTCGAGCAGGTTCTGGGTGTACTGCGGGTCGATGTCGATGCCCGGGCCCATGGTCTGGGCGACGCTGATCGACTTGATGTACTTGCCCTTGGCCGAGGCCGGCTTGGCGCGGAGGATCTCCTCCAGCACCACGGCGTAGTTCTCGGTGAGCTGCTCGGGCGTGAACGACTTCTTGCCCAGGCCGATGTGCACGATGCCCGCGCGGTCGGTGCGGTACTCCACCTTGCCGCCGATGACGTCGGTGACGGCCTTGCCGACATCGAACGTGACCGTGCCGGTCTTGGGGTTGGGCATCTTGCCCGACGGGCCGAGCACGCGGCCGAGGCGGCCGACGGCACCCATCATGTCGGGGGTGGCGATGGCCACGTCGAAGTCGCTGAAGCCCTCTTCGACCTTCTTGACGAGGTCCTCGCCGCCAACGTGCTGGGCGCCGGCCTCCTCGGCCTCACGCGCCTTGTCGCCCTCGGCGAACACCGCCACGGTGACCGAGCGACCGGTGCCGTGCGGAAGCGCGATGGTGCCGCGCAGCTGCTCTTCGGCGTGGCGCACGTTCACTCCCAGGCGGAAGTGGGCCTCGACCGTGGTGTCGAAGCGGGCGACCTCCTGGCTGACCAGCAGGCGGAAGGCGTCGAGAGGGGCGTAGTTGCCCTCGGGGTTGATCTGCGCCTTGGCGTCGTCGTAGCGCTTGCCGTGCTTGGACATCCCTAGCCCTCCACCGTGACGCCCATCGAGCGGGCGGTGCCCGCGATCATGGTGATGGCGGCGTCGACATCGTTCGCGTTGAGGTCCTGCATCTTCGTCTCGGCGATCTGCTGCAGCTGCGCGCGGGTGATGGTGCCCACCTTCACGCGGTGCGACTCCGGCGAGCCCTTGGGAAGCTTGATGGCCTCCTTGATGAGCACTGCGGCAGGCGGCGTCTTGGTGATGAACGAGAACGAGCGGTCCTCGTACACCGAGATCTCGACGGGGGTGATGACCCCGCCCAGGTTCTGCGTCTCGGCGTTGAACGCCTTGCAGAAGTCCATGATGTTGATGCTCGCGGCGCCCAGCGCGGGGCCCACCGGCGGGGCCGGTGAGGCACCCCCTGCGGGGATGTGGAGCTTGATGATCTGCAGGACCTTCTTCGCCATGCGGGCGTGACCTTCCGGAACGGGGCCGTCTTGAGCGGCCCGGGATCATACATCCACGCGCGCGAATGACCAGCGGCAGCCGCAGGCCCGTCGCGCAGGTGGCCTTACGTCAGCTTCTTGACCTGGTCGAACGACAGCTCGGCGGGCGTCTCACGGCCGAAGATGGACACCAGCACCTTCACGCGACCCTGCTCGGCATTGATCTCGGCGATCTCGCCGGTGAAGTCCGAGAGCGGGCCGGAGATGACCTTGATGCTCTCGCCCACCGTGAACTCGGCGCGCACCTTGACGCGGGTCTCCGTCTGGGTGTGAAGCAGGCGGTCGACCTCGGCACGGGTGAGGGGCGGCGGGCGGTGGTCGTCGTTCTTCGTGGCGCCCACGAAGCCCGTGACCCCCGGCGTGTCCTTGATGAGGGACCAGGCGTCGTCGTCGCCCATGTCCATGTTCACGAGCACGTAGCCGGGCAGGGTGCGACGCTCGGTCTGCACCTTCTGGCCGTCCTTGTTGGTCTCCACCACCTGCTCGGTGGGCACGATGACCTCACGGATCGTGCGGCGCCTGTGCTGGGTCTCGACCCGGCGCAGGATGTTGGCGCGCACCTTGTTCTCGTGGCCCGAGTAGGTGTTGATGACGTACCAGCGGAGCAAATACTTCTCCTAGAAGACGGCGTCGACGAGCGCGCTCATGAGCAGATCGACGACACCGAGGTAGATCGCCACGATGGCGACGAAGATGATGACGACGGCGGTGGCCTGGAAGAGCTGAGCACGGTTGGGCCAGGTGACCTTCTTGAGCTCGGTGACCACCTCGCCGACGTACCGGCGACTGCGGCTCTCCTGCACCGACTTCGTGACGGTACCGGACTTCTCGTTCTTGGCCTGCTGGCGCGGCCGCGGCTGCGCCTTGGGCCCACTGTCCGACGACTTCTTGCGGCGCCGGCTGGGAACGGGCGGCGGCTCGGCCCCACCGGGGCCGGTCTCGTCGGGGTCCGGTTCCCCTGATGTCTGGCCCTTTGATGGGCGGATGCGTGCCATCTGGCTGGCGGCCTTCTCAGTCTGTCGCGTTCTGCTGGACAGGGCCGGAGGGACTCGAACCCCCAACCCCCGGTTTTGGAGACCGGTGCTCTACCAATTGAGCTACGACCCTATGTCCCCCGCGCCGGTGAACCGGCGGACCTGCTCTACCGCGTCTCGCGGTGCTCCGTGTGGCGGCCGCACCAGCGGCAGTACTTCGCGAGCGACACGCGGTCGGGCGTGTTGCGCTTGCTCTTATTGGACTGGTAGTTGCGCCTCTTGCAGTCCTGGCATGCCAGGGTCACGGCGATGCGCTGGCCGGTCTTGCCCACAGGGAAGCCTCCGGTCGTTGGCGGGTCCGGGAAGGTACCACAGTGATTTGGTTGCCCCGGTAGCCTCCGCGCATGAGCCCTGAATGGAGTGATTGGTACACGCGCGAGGACGTCACGGGGTGGGTGCTTCCCCGCATCCTCCGCGAGCGCGCCGAGGCGCATCCCGACCGGCCGTACATCCGGTTCGGAACGGGCGAGTGGGTGACCTACGGCGAGATCGACGCGCGGGCCAACCGCATCGCCAACGCCCTGATCGCGCGCGGCCTGCAGAAGGGCGAGTGCGTGAGCACGCTCATGCCCAACTCGGTCGACCAGGTGGCGGTGTGGTTCGGCATCCTGCGCGCAGGCGGGGTGCAGTCGCCGATCAATCTGGCGTACCGCGGCGACTTCCTCTCGTGGGTGATCAACCTTCCGCAGTCGCGGTTCCTGGTGATCAGCGATGACCTGCTCGACCGCCTGGACCATGTGGCAACCGAGTTGCCGCTGCTGCAGCACGTGTTCATCTGGGAGTCCGGATCACCGACCGGGCCGAACCCGCGCGTGGCGCACGAGCCCTTCGGCGTGCTCGACGACGCGGCCGACTCCGACCCGGGCGTGGAGGTGACCTGGGTGGATGACGCGCGCATCATGTTCACGTCGGGCACCACGGGTCGCAGCAAGGGCGTGGTCAAGCAGCACGCGTCGGACTACTTCTCGGGTCGCACCTACATCGAGGTGTGCGGGGTCACCGAGGACGACGTCTTCTACACCTGCCTGCCGCTCTTCCACAGCAACGCGCAGGTGCTCAACTGCTACCCGGCGATGATCGCCGGAGCGCGCATCCAGCTGTCCACCCGGTACTCATCGAGCAACTTCTGGCGCGAGGTCACCGAGTGCGGCGCGACCATCCTCAACACGGTCAGCGCCATGAACTACTTCATCTGGAACACCGAGCCGGGCGAGCACGACCGGGCCCACTCCGTGAAGCGCATCATGGCCATGCCCGCGCCCAAGGACATCTACGACGAGTTCAAGGAGCGCTTCGGCATCCGCTGGCACGAGGGCTACGGGCTCACCGAGACCGGCATGGTCACCTACGTGCCGCCCGGCATCGAGAAGCCGGGGTCATGCGGGCTGGCGAGTCCGGGCTTCGAGGTGAGCGTGGTGCAGCCCGGCACGGACATGCCGCTGCCGCCCGGCGAGCCCGGTGAGATCGTGGTGGACATGAAGCTGCCCAACATCGTGATGCGCTCATACGCGGGCATGCCGGAGAAGACGGCCGAGGACTTCAAGAACCTCAAGCTGCACACAGGCGACCTGGGCGTGATGGACGAGGACGGCTACCTCTACTTCAAGGACCGCGTCAAGGACTACATCCGTCGTCGCGGCGAGAACGTGTCGTCGATGGAGGTGGAGCGCATCGTGGCGTCGCACCCCGGCGTGCTCGAGGCAGCGGCCGTGGGAGTGGCGGCCGGCGAGGGTGCGGGCTCGGAGCAGGAGATCCTCATCTGCGTGGTGCCGCGCGAGGGCGTGCCCGACCCGCATGAGCTGCTCACCTACTGCAGCGACAAGATGCCCTACTTCGCGGTGCCCAGGTACGTGCGCTTCATGGAGCACCTGCCCAAGACCCCCACGGAGCGGGTGCGCAAGGTGGAGCTGCGCGAGCTTCCCCTGGGTGACGAGGTCTACGACCGCGTGAAGAGCGGCCCCGAGATCAAGGCGTGATGGACGACGACGAGCTGGACCTCGGCGACGCCGCGGCCTTCATCCTGGGCGAGCGCCCGTCGATCGGCGAGAACGCCGTGTGGACCGTGCTCAATGAGCTGCAGGACCCCCCGGTGCGAAATGCCGACGCCATGGCGGTGGACCTCATCACCCGCCTGCACCCGGACGTTCGCCCCAAGGACATCCGGGTGATCCTCGACGAGTGGCGTGAATACGCCCGCCTTGCACAGGAGAGCGACTGGGACTGACCTGACCTGGGGCACGGGCGCGGACCGGTTCCACCTCTCTCGGGGCGGCTACCGCCCCCTGCGGGCCGCCGAGGTCTTCCCCAGCAGGATCTCCCGGGCCGTGTTGAGGGCCACGGTCATGTCCGCGGCCCGGGCCTGCAGCTCGGGGTGCAGCTCGGCCACGCGGTCGGGATGGCACCGCACCACCTGACGGCGGAACGCCCGCTCCACCTCGTCGGGTGACGGCCGGGG
>JBIIJJ010000019.1:0-14485 GCA_044233875.1 Miltoncostaeaceae bacterium
ACCGAGTGCGCGGCCGGCCTGCCGGTGCTCGGGGCCACTGGCTGCGGGCGGTGCGGGCACCCGTGGCCCGTGCCGCGGCCGGCCTGCGCGGAGTGCGTTCCCGGGGTGGCGTGGGCACGGCAGGCGCTTGCCTACGACGGCCGGGTGCCCGACCTCGTGAGGGCGTTCAAGGACCACCGCCGCCGGTCGCTTGCCGAACCCCTGGCCGCCCTCATGGCGGCAACGCTCGCACGGCCACCCGGGGCGCCGGTGCTGGTGCCCGTGCCGCTCTCGCCGCGCCGGCAGGCGGACCGCGGCTTCAACCAGTCGCAGGTCATTGCTGGGCACCTCGGTCGCCTCTGGTCGCTGCCCGTGGCGTCCGTGCTGGGACGCGACGATCACGCCATCACCCAGCGCGGCTCGGGAGGGGCCGACCGCCGCCGGCAGGTGCAGGGCGCCTTCCGCACTATCGGTGATGTGCCCATGTACTGCGTGCTGGTGGATGACGTGGTCACCACCGGTGCCACGCTCTCCGCTGCCGCGCGGGCCCTGCGGCAGGCCGGCTGCGCCCGCGTTGGCGCAGTGGCACTTGCCCGGGTGGTGCTTGGCGCACCGGTGAGTAGAGTCGGTCAACGGAAGCTTCAGTCAGGGGGCACACGGACATGGAACTCCACGTGAGGGGCAGGAACGTTCCGGTCACCGAGGCACTCGAGGCGCACGCCGAGAAGCGCATGCACAAGCTCGAGCGCGTGCTCGGGCCGGTGTCCGACACGGCGGTCGTGGAGATCGAGCTCTCGGTCGAGCACAACCCGCGCATCGCAAACAGCCAGATCGCCGAGGTGACGGTGCGGTCGAAGGGGCCGGTTCTGCGCGTGCGCGAAGCCGACACCGACATGTATGCGGCCATCGACCTGGCCGCCCACCGCATCGAGCGCGCGGCGCAGCGGCTTCGCGAGCGCCGCAAGGACCACCACGGTCCGGGCATCGAGGAGATCGCCGCCACGCCCGCCGAGCTCGCGGCGCTCGAGCGCACGGGCCACGAGGCCACGGGCGCCATCGAGAAGCCCCCGCCCATCCGCATCGTGCGCAGCAAGCGGTTCGAGATGCCCTCGCTCACGCCGGAGGACGCCGCCGTGCGGCTTGAGCTCATCGACCACGCGTTCTTCGTGTTCCGCAACGAGGCGAGCGGCGAGGTGAGCGTGATCTACCGGCGCCGCGACGGCGACTTCGGCCTCATCGAAGGAGCCTGAGGCGGCACGCCGCATCCTGAAGTGGTTCATCCCCCTGCTCGCCGTGCTCGCCACGGCCGGCGGGGCGATGGCCGCCGACCCCGCCCTCGTGGCGGAGCTGAACGCCATCACGCCAAACCCGGTGATCGCCGGCGCGGGCGCCACCACGGTGGCGTCGTCCGACGGCGGTGAGGCCGTGGCAACCGCCGTGGTGGCGGCGGGCGACCCCCAGTTCGCCGTGCTGCGCGATGTCATCGCGGCGCAGGGTGCGCAGGCGACATCCACGCGCTCGGCCGCGCTGGCCGACGGCGGAACGGCCACGTCGTTCGCGGTGGCCTTCGCATCTGCCCCGGCAGCGCGCGCGGTGGTGCGGCGCACCACGCTTGCGTTGCTCGCACAGGCAGGTGCCACCACCGCCCTCAACGCCGAACTCGAGGGCACTCCGGGTGGGCGCGCCGCCATCGTGGCCATGCCCGGCGGGGGGCTTCGCACCCTGGTCATCACGTCGCGCGGCGCACGCCTGGTGGGCACGATCACGGCCCGTCCGGGCAGCGGCAGCCAGGACCTCCAGGAGATGGTGAACGCCGTCACGTACGCGTGGCAGGCCATTCCCGCCCCCGCTGTGGGCGTGGTGGATGAAGCGGGCATCTCCGACGCCCTTCGGCTGCAGGTACGCGCCGCATGGGCGGCGGCCGGCCGCAGCGGCACCGAGGTGGCGGGCAGCATGCTGGCCGCGCGCGTGGAGGGCGCCCTGTGGGTGATGGCCGACATGGGCCCGGCGGGCACGCAGGACATGCAGTTGTTCCGCGAGGTGGGAGCCGGGGTGCTTCGCGCGGAGGGCGCGGTGGCCATGTCGGGTGGCTGCCCGGGCATCCCGGTGTCGCTGCGCGAGGCCTGGGGCTACGTGTCGGAGTGCACCCCGGGCGACCCGGGCGTGCCGCTTCCCGGCAGCGTGCCCGCGGGCGACCTGCCCGAGCCGGTGCGCGGAGTGGGCATGTGGATCTGGTACGTCAACCGCTCCGAGCGCTCCCTGCAGGGCATCATCGATCGCGCCCGGCAGAACGGCGTGCGCACGGTGCACATCAAGTCGGGCGACGGCACCTCGTACTGGAGCCAGTTCGACCGGGCCGTGGGTCCGCTGAAGGCCGCGGGCCTGCGCGTGTGCGCGTGGCAGTACGTGCGCGGCACGCGCCCCGAGGCCGAGGCGGCCGTGGCGGCCCGGGCGGTGCGCGCCGGTGCCGACTGCTTCATGGTCGATGCCGAGATCGAGTTCGAGCGCCTGCCGCAGCGCTACCAGCGCGCATCGCGATACATGCGGGCGCTCCGCGCGAGGGTGGGCACGGCCTATCCGATCGGCCTCACCACGTTTCCGTACGTCGACGTGCACGGGCCGTTCCCGTATTCGGCCTTCCTCAATGGTCCGAACGGGGCGCAGTTCACGATGCCGCAGGTGTACTGGAAGGCCTTCCGAGTGTCGCCCGCAGCAGCCGTGGAGCGCACCATGCGATGGAACCGCGTGTACGGCAAGCCCATCGCCCTGCTCGGCAGCACCTACATGCGGGAGTCGGCGTCCGTCATCAGGGCCTTCCGCTGCGCGTCGCGGGCCGCGGGCGTGCAGGGGGAGAGCTGGTGGGCATGGCAGAACACCACGCGGGCGCAGTGGCCGGCCATCGGGTCGCCGCTCACCTGCCAGGCGCCGCTGTCGCTCAGGCCATCCACCCGCTTTCCGGTGATGGGATTCAAGGCGCGCGGCGACGTGGTGCGGCGCCTGCAGTCGCTGCTGCGCGCCCAGGGCATGAGTCTGCCGGTCGATGGCGTGCTCGGCCGCACCACGCTGAACGCCATCGCCGCCTACCGCACCGCGCGGGCGCTGCCGGCGTCGTCCAGCACCGACGACGCCCTGTGGGCCGACCTGCTGCAGCGCAGCGGGTCGCTGCTGACCTCGCGTATCCGGTAGGGCACCGGGGCGTTGGTACGATGGTCGCTCCCGTAAGCGGCCGCTCGGACACGCCTGCATGAGCACGGAGTTGATCAACAAGGTCCTGCGCTTCGGCGAGGGCAAGGGCATGAAGCAGCGCATCCAGCGCGCAGAGCGCATAAGCACGCTCGAGCCCGAGATGCAGGACCTCAGCGACGCGCAGATCCGCGAGCGGGCAGACGACATCCGTGCCCGCCTCGCCGACGGCGCCGACGTGGATGACGTGCTCGACGAGACCTTCGCCCTGGTGCGCGAGGCGTCGTGGCGCACCCTCGGCATGCGCCACTACGACGTCCAGCTCGTGGGCGCGATGGTGCTGAACGAGGGGCGCATCGCCGAGATGAAGACCGGTGAGGGGAAGACCCTCACGGCCACGGCCGCAGTGGCGCTCAATGCCCTCACGGGCAAGGGCGTGCACGTGGTCACGGTGAACGACTACCTGGCGTCGCGTGACGCCCAGTGGATGAGCCCGGTGTACGAGGCCCTCGGACTGAGCGTGGGCGTGATCGGCGCGATGATGCCCGAGGACCAGCGGCGACAGGCCTACGCGGCCGACATCACGTACGGCACCAACTCCGAGTTCGGCTTCGACTACCTGCGCGACAACATGGCCGTGCGGCTCGACGACTGCGTGCAGCGCGGACACACGTTCTGCATCGTGGACGAGGTGGACTCCATCCTCATCGACGAGGCCCGCACCCCGCTGATCATCTCGGGCGTGCCCGAGGCCGCCGCCGACACCTACTACCGCTTCGCCCGCATCGTGCCAACGCTCAAGAAGGGCGACGACTACGAGGTGGACGAGAAGCACCGCACGGTGGCTCCCCTCGAGAGCGGTGTGGAGAAGGCCGAGCGCGCCCTGGGCATCGAGCACCTGTACCTCGACGTGCACGGGCAGCTGGTGAACCACTTCATCCAGGCCCTCAAGGCCGAGGCGCTCTTCCGCAAGGACAAGGAGTACATCGTCCGCGATGGTGAGGTGCTCATCGTCGACGAGTTCACCGGCCGCGTGCTGGAGGGCCGGCGCTACTCCGAGGGCCTCCACCAGGCCATCGAGGCCAAGGAGGGCCTGAAGATCCGCGAGGAGAACCAGACCCTCGCCACGATCACCCTGCAGAACTACTTCCGTATGTACGACAAGCTGTCGGGCATGACGGGAACGGCCTCCACCGAGGCCAACGAGTTCCACAAGATCTACGAGACCGACGTGGTCACGGTGCCCACGCACCGCCCGATGGTCCGCGACGACCAGAACGACCTCATCTTCAAGACCAAGGACGCCAAGTTCAACGCGGTCGTGGAGGACATCAAGGAGGCCAACGACCGCGGGCAGCCGGTGCTGGTGGGCACCATCAGCGTCGAGATATCGGAGATGCTCTCCGGCATGCTCGAGCGGCGCGGCGTGGAGCACACGGTGCTGAACGCCAAGCAGCACGAGCAGGAGGCCCAGATCATCGAGCGCGCGGGCCAGCGCGGCTCGGTGACCATCGCCACCAACATGGCCGGTCGTGGCGTGGACATCAAGCTGGGCGAGGGCGTTGCCGATCTCGGCGGGCTGTATGTGGTGGGCACCGAGCGCCACGAGAGCCGGCGAATCGACAACCAGCTCCGTGGTCGTTCCGGCCGCCAGGGCGACCCCGGCCGCACGAAGTTCTTCCTCTCGGCCGAGGATGACCTCATCCGCATCTTCTCGGGCGACCGCATGTACAAGATCCTCGATCGCCTCGGGCCGGGCGACGACCTTCCGCTCGACTCCAAGATGCTCACCAAGACGGTCGAGGGCGCCCAGAAGAAGGTTGAGGAATACAACTTCAACATCCGCAAGAAGGTGCTGGAGTACGACGACGTGCTCAACAAGCAGCGCGAGGTCATCTATGCGGAGCGCCGCAAGGTGCTGGAGGGCGCCGACCTCTCCGACCAGGCCCGTGACTGGATCGCCGAGGTGCTGGTGGAGACCGTCGACCGCTATGAGGTGGCCGAGGCAGCCGTGGCCGACTGGGACCTCGACGGCATGTTCATCGAGATCGGCCAGCTGTACCCCATGAGCTTCTCGGTGGACGACATCCGCCACGACAGCCTGAGCCGCGAGGAGCTGCTGGACCGCCTCGAGGACGACGCCATGGCGCAGTACGACAAGCGCGAGCAGGAGCTGGGTGCCGGGATGGTGCGCGACCTCGAGCGCTGGGTGCTGCTGCAGCTCGTCGACGTCGACTGGCGCGAGCACCTGCTGAACATGGACTACCTGCGCGAGGGCATCCACCTGCGCGCTCTGGGCCAGAAGGATCCGCTCTCGGAGTACCGCCTCGAGGGCCACCAGATGTTCGACGAGCTCATGGAGAACGTCACCCGTGAGTTCGTGCGGTACATGTTCCACGTGGAGCTCGAGGCCCCGCCCGAGCCGGTGGAGGCAGCGCCCGTGGACGGCATCACCTACACGGCGCAGGATGATCCGGTGCAGGGCTTCGCGGGCATCGTCGCGGCCGAGGATCCGGACGACGTGGCGTTCGAGGCCACCGAGCCCGCGCACTACGCGGAGGATTCCGCCGTGGAGGCGCCGCTGCCGGGCGTGGTCGAGACCGTGGTGATCGACGACGAGGACCGCATCGGGCGCAACGATCCCTGCCCGTGTGGATCGGGCAAGAAGTACAAGAAGTGCTGCGGCGCCGGCTGATCCGGGCGTAGGGATGACGGACCCCGATCAACTGGCCCAGCAGGCCGCCCGCCTCGGCGAGCGCGTGGAACTCCTTGGCGACTACCTCGACCCGGAGGCCATCACTGCGCGAGTGGCCGAGCTCGAGCAGCAGATGGGCGCGTCCGACTTCTGGGACGACCAGGCGCGCGCCGCCAGGGTGTCGGCCGAGCATTCGCGCCAGGCCGGCCGCCTCGACGAGTACCGATCGCTGGCCTCCGACGTGTCCGACCTGTCCGAGCTCGTGGCCATGGCGCGAGAGGAGGAGCGGGAGGGCACCCTCACCGCGGAGTTCACCCAGGAGATCGTGGACGGCCTGCAGCGCGCCGAGGACCGCCTGTTCGTGCTGGAGGAGTCGCGGCTGTTCGGCGGAGATCACGACGCCGGCGATGCGGTGGTCACTATCCAGTCGGGCGAGGGCGGCACCGATGCCCAGGACTGGGCCGAGATGCTGCTGCGCATGTACCTGCGCTGGGCGGAGGCGCGCGGGTTCGACGCCACGGTGCAGGACCGCCTCGACGGCCAGGAGGCCGGAATCAAGAGCGCCACCTTCACGCTTGCGGGTGCCAACGCCTACGGGCTCATGAGCGCCGAGCGCGGCGTGCACCGGCTGGTGCGCCTGTCGCCGTTCGACTCCGCCAACCGCCGGCAGACCTCATTCGCCGCCGTTCAGGTGGCGCCGCTGGTCACGGACGAGGCCGAGGTGGAGATCGAGGACAAGGACATCCGCGTCGACACCTACCGCGCAAGCGGGGCGGGTGGCCAGCACGTGAACAAGACCGACTCCGCCGTGCGCATCACGCACATCCCCACCGGCGTGGTGGTGCAGTGCCAGAACGAGCGCAGCCAGACGCAGAACCGCGCCACCGCCATGAACATGCTGCGCTCGCGCCTGCTCGAACTGGAGATCCAGCGCCGCGAGGAGGAGGCCGCCCGGGAGCGCGGCGAGACCATGACCATCGGGTTCGGCAGCCAGATCCGCTCGTATGTGATCCATCCGTATTCGATGGTGAAGGACCTTCGCACCGGGCACGAGACCGGCAACACCCAGGCGGTGTTCGACGGCGCCCTCGACCCCTTCATGCGGGCCGAGCTCGAGCGCCGGGCCAAGGGCCTTGCCGTGGTGGGGGAGGACTGATGGCGCGCGCGCTCGTGGTGGTGGGCACACGGCACGGCGGCACCCGTGAGATGGCCGAGTGGGTGGCCGACGGCCTGCGCGACGGCGGCCTGGAGGTTGACCTCTTCGACGCCGACGGCGCCCCGGGGCCCGAGGATTACGACATCGCCGTGGTCGGTGGCGCCGTGTACGCCGCCCGCTGGGTGGAGAACGTGCGCGAGTGGACCCGCGCCAACTCCGATGTGCTCAAGGCCATGCCCTGCTGGATCTTCTCGAGCGGTCCCGTGTCGGGCCCGCCGTTTCCCACCGATGAGGAATCGGTTCAGTACGGCCGGCTGCTGGAGTGGACCGACGCCCGCGAGCATCGTTGCTTCCCGGGCCGCATCGATACCCCGAACCTGCGCGCCCGCGAGAAGGCCATGTGCATCGCCCTGCGCGTGAAGGAATGCGACTACCGCCCGAAGGACGACATCACGTCATGGGCGAAGAAGATCGCCGCAGAGGCCACCTCCGCCTGACCCCGGGGGCTTCCCTCGGTTGTAAGGGGCGTTGCACGTGCCCCCGGGTCGGGGGAGGGGCGGCCGCCGTGGCGGCGAAACCCGACCCGGTAAGGAGAGCCCGAACCCGATCTGGAGTTTCGACATGAGCGACGGCCCCGAGAGCGGTCGGCCGACATTCACGCTGGTGCAGGTGCCCGACTCCGGCGACGCCACGTCGCCCGGGGATGACATGGCGCCCATGTTCAGCGCACCCGTGCAGGACGGCAAGCGGCGCAAGGGCGACATCTTCCGGCCGGGTCCCGGCCCGATGGTGGAGTTCCGCGGCGTCAGCAAGACCTACCCGGGCGCCGCACGCGCAGCGCTGGACGGCGCGTCGCTGCAGGTGAACACCGGCGAGTTCGTGTTCCTCGTGGGCCCCTCGGGCTCCGGGAAGTCCACGCTCATCCGCCTCATCATCCGCGAGCTGCGTCCCACGGCCGGCTCGGTCGTGGTGGGTGGTCGCGACCTCGGCGAGCTGCGTCGCGGCAAGATTCCATACCTGCGCCGCGCCATCGGGTGCGTGTTCCAGGACTTCCGCCTGCTGCCCGACCGCACGGCCGCCGAGAACGTGGCGTACGCACTGCAGGTGACGGGCCACAGCCAGAAGGAGGTGCGCCGTCGCGTGCCGGAGATCCTCTCGCTGGTGGGCCTGGACGGCAAGTACGACCGCCTGCCCCGTGAGCTGTCCGGTGGCGAGCAGCAGCGCGTGTCGATTGCCCGCGCGCTGGTGAACCACCCGCGCCTGCTCATCGCCGATGAGCCCACGGGCAACCTCGACCCCGAGACCTCCATGGGCATCATGGACCTGCTGCAGCGCATCAACCGCACGGGCACCACCGTGATGGTGGCCACGCACGACCAGCACACGGTCGACCGCATGCAGATGCGCGTGATCGCGCTGGAGGAAGGCCGCATCGTGCGCGATGAGGAGTCCGCCGGCTACCACGTGGAGGACGGGGAGGTCATGGCATGAGGATCGGCATGTTCTTCCGCGAGGCGCTTCGCAGCATCCGCGCCAACGCCGCCATCTCGGTTGCCGCCACGGTCACGGCACTGATCGCCGTGTTCATCCTCGGCGCCTTCATTCCGTCGTTCATGTACGTGCGCTCGGCCGTGGACGCCCAGACGGCCAAGGTCGATGTGGACGTCTACATCGCCGACACCGCCTCGGTCGCCCAGGTGAACTCCCTGCGCGACAAGCTCGACGGCCTGCGCACCTCCGGCACCGTGGCCGCGGTCACCTATGTGTCGAAGGAAGACGCCCTGCGCATCATGAAGGAGCGCCTGCGCGACCCGTCGGTGCTCGATGAGCTGCCCAGCAACCCGCTGCCGGCCAAGTTCAACGTGAGGCCCACCGAGGCCGAGAACGCCGACGCCATCGTGGCGGCGGTGAAGGACGACCCGGCGCTCGACCCGACCGAGGGCATCGTGTACCCCGAGAGCACGGCCGACCGCCTGCTCACGGCGGCCAAGTTCGTGCAGTGGGCCGGACTCGCGCTGATCGGCATCCTCCTGCTGGCCGCGGTGCTGCTGATCGGCAACACCATCCGGCTGTCCATCTTCGCCCGCCGCCGTGAGGTGGAGGTGATGCGGCTGGTGGGTGCCACCAACTGGTTCATCCGCTGGCCGTTCATGATCGAGGGCGTGATCTGCGGGCTCGTGGGCGCCGTGGTGGCCACGGCCATGCTGTGGGGCATCAAGGTTGGCGTGGTCGATGCCTGGGCGGCGGGGGCCGACACCGCCCTCACCAAGACGGGTGAGGCCGCCGGCACCATCGCGTTCCCGATGCTCACGCTCGTGCTCATCGGGGCGGGCGCCCTGCTTGGCGCCATCGGCAGCGGCATCACGCTGCGCCGCTTCCTCAAGGTGTGATGGGTTCCACGGCGGCGACTCCCACGGGGGTCGCCGCCGTGACGCCCTAACATCGGCCCGTGCCGTCTCCCCGCCGATCCCGCCGATTCGCCATCGTGGCGGGCATCGTGGCCCTTCTGGCGGCCGTATTCGTGCTGGGGGCCATCGTGGGCGCCCCCGTGCGTGACACCGTGCTGCCCTCGCAGGACTCCCTGCCCGACCAGGTCAGCAAGGCCGTGGCCGACCGGTTCGAGGGCACGGTGGATCGCGCCAAGCTGGAGCAGGCGGGTGCCAAGGCCATCGCCGCGGCTGCCGGCGACCGGTGGACCACCTACTTCACGCCCAGGGAGTGGGCGCAGATCAAGCGCGCCAGCGAGGGCCAGTACAGCGGCATCGGCGTCACCGTCCGGGCCGAGGACGATGCCCTCGTGGTGCGCGAGGTGTTCCCGCGCAGCCCCGCCGCCACCGCGGGGCTCAAGGCCGATGACCGCATCGTGGCGGTGGGAGGCGTGCCGGTTGCACGGCGCGGGCCCGTGAAGAGCCGGCAGGCGATTCTCGGCACGGCCGGCACCACCGTGCGTCTCACGGTTGAGTCGCCCGGCGCCGCACCGCGCATCGTGCGCGTGACCCGCGGGGACGTGACCGTGCCCATGGTGGACGCCCGCATGGTCACGGGCCCGAAGGGCGCGAAGGTGGCCTACATCGAGCTCGACCGGTTCGAAAAGGGCGCAGGAGAGCAGGTGCGCCAGCAGGCCATGCGCCTCATCGGCGAGGGTGCCACCGCGGTGGTGCTCGACCTGCGCGGCGACCCCGGCGGGCTGCTGGATGAGGCCGTCGCGGTGTCCGGGGTGTTCCTCGAGCCCGGCAGCCTCGTGGTGAGCACGAGTGGGCGGGCATCTCCCAAGCGCGAGCTCAAGGCCGACGGCGACCCCATCCCCGCGGACATCCCCGTGGCCGTGCTGGTGGACGGCGCCAGCGCCAGCGCCAGCGAGATCGTGGCCGGTGCCCTTAAGGACGACGGCCGCGCGGTGCTGGTGGGCACGCCCACGTTCGGCAAGTCGAAGGTGCAGGTGACCAGGGAGACCAGCGACGGCGGCGCCGTGCGGGTGACGGTTGCCACCTACCTCACGCCGAAGGGCACCGACATCGGACGCGGCGGCGTGACCCCCTCGATACGGGCATCCGACAAGGCCAGCACCGATGCCGATGAGGCCCTCGACGCCGCCCTGGCCGCCCTGGCCGCCAAGGGCGGGTAGGCGTGGCGCGCGGCCGTACCGGGGCCACCTTCGTGGCGCAGATGGTGCCGGCCGGGCGGGGCATGGCGGCTCGCCCCGCGTTCGAGATGGGCCCCGAGGTTCCGCTGCTCAAGGCGCGCCGCGGCACAGCCCGCGTGGGAGACCTGGTGACGGCCCGGTTCAAGGGCGGCGGATGCGAGGTGGTGGCCGTGCACGGGCCCGCCACCTCCGCCGCATCTGCCATTCGCGCCCTCATGGCGCACCAGGGCATCGGCCGCGGGTTCGGCCAGAAGGTGCGCGACGAGGCCCAGTCGGCTGCGCGCGCCGGCGATGGCCACGCCGATGCCGGTCGGCGTGACCTGCGCGACCAGCGGGTGATCACCATCGACCCCGAGGGCGCCAAGGACCACGACGACGCCATCGCCGTGGCCGAGGAGGGCGAGGGAATCCGCCTGTGGGTGCATATCGCCGACGTGAGCAGCTTCGTCACCCCGGGCGGCGCGATCGATCGCGAGGCCGAGCGGCGCGGCTGCTCGGTGTACCTGCCCGGCACGGTCGACCCGATGCTGCCGGAGATCCTCTCCAACGACGTCTGCTCACTGCGCCCGGGTGAGGACCGCCGCGCGCTCACGGCCCACATGGTGGTGATGCCCGATGGCTCGGTGACCGGCGAGGGCTTCCACCGGTCGCTCATCCGCTCGGATCGCAGGCTCACCTACCCGCAGGTGGATGCCTTCCTCGAGGGCCGGGCGGGGCTGGGCGACGCCGTGATGGAGGCCGACGTGCTCCTGGCCATGGAACTCGCACGGCGCCTGCGCGCACGCCGCATGCGACGCGGCGCACTGGACATCGTCACCTCCGAGCCCCGGTTCAGGTTCGACGGCGATTCGATCGAGGGCGTTGACCTCGAGACCCAGACCGACTCGCACAGCCTCATCGAGGAGTGCATGATCGCCGCCAACGAGGCCGTGGCGAGGTTCCTCATCGCCAAGAAGGTGCCGGTCATCTTCCGCGTGCATGGCGACCCCGAGCAGATCGCGGTGGAGGACCTCTGGACCCGCCTCGAGGTGCTGGGCATCCCCGTGCCCCCGCTGGCCGAGGGAATCCTCACCTCCGAGCAGCGACGCGAGGCCGTGGGCACCGCAGCCCACGCGGTGCGCCTGTACGTGGAGCGCACGGGGGAGGGCGCCGCCAGCCTGCCCTACATGGTGCTGAGGTCACTGCAGAAGGCCGTGTACCGCCCCGACGAGACATCCCATTCGGGCCTGGCCAGCCCGGCGTACCTGCACTTCACGTCGCCGATCAGGCGGTATCCCGACCTGGTGGTACATCGCGCGCTGGTGCACGCCCTGGGCCTTGGGGAGCCCGCGCCGGACGCCGCCATGCTGCCCGAGGTGGCGCTCGACTCATCGGAGCGCGAGCGGGAGGCCACCGACCTCGAGCGGCGTGCCGACCGCATGTGCCTCGCCTACCTGCTCGTGCAATCGGTGCGGGGAGACGACTGGGACCGCCCGCGCGACGGCGAGGTCACGGGCATCGGCATGGCGGGCCTGTTCGTCACGTTCGATGGGGTGTTCGACGGCTTCGTGCCCTTTCGCCGCATGCCCGACGACCACTACGTGCCGGACGAGGTCGGGGTGGAGGCCGTGGGGGAGGACACCGGGCGCCGCATTCGGCTGGGCGACCCCATCCGCCTGCGGCTGGTCGATGTGGAGCCGCTTCGTGGCCGGGTTACCCTGGAGCCCGCGGGCGCGCCGCGCCGCCGCCGCTAACCTCCCGCGCCCATGGGCAAGAAGGGCAACACGAAGGGCGGCGCCAAGGTGCCCGCCCGCAAGGACATCGCGCAGAACCGCAAGGCGCTGCATGAGTTCGAGATCCTCGATCGCTACGAGGCGGGCATCGCGCTCACCGGCACCGAGGTGAAGGGCCTGCGCGAGTCCGGCGCCATGATCCGCGAGGCCTACGCCCAGGTGATCAACGGCGAGATCTTCCTCGTGGGCGCGCACATCAGCGACTACGGCCCGGCGGGCGGGCGGGGCCACGACCCCCAGCGCACGCGTCGCCTGCTGCTGCACCGCCGCGAGATCGACAAGATCGCGGGCAAGCTGGCCGAGAAGGGCGTGGCGCTCATCCCGCTGCGCATGTACTTCAACGAGGATGGCCGGGCCAAGCTCGAGCTGGGGCTTGGCCGGGGCCGCACGCAGTACGACAAGCGCGTGGCCATCAAGGACCGCGAGATGAAGCGCGAGCTCTCCCGGGCAAACGCCCGGAGGGGAAGGGGCTAGGTCATGACGGTGAAGACATCGGGGGTTGCGCTGGCCACGGGGTTCCTCACCGCGGCCCTCTGCACCACTGCGCTGGCCGCGCCGGCGACGCTGCCGAACACGCAGAAGACCGGCGCCCAGATGGTGAACCGCTTCATGTCGCACCTGGCCACCGGGAACACCGCGAAGCTCAATGCGCTGCTCGCCCCATCGTTCCTCGTGCAGCGCGCCAATGGAACGTGGGCTGCGAAGCCCGCCTACATGGCACAGCCACCGCGTGTCGCCAGCTACGCCATCTCGTCATCCTTCTCCGCCTACTCCCGCGGTGCGCTCACCGTGCGATGGGAGGTCTCCACGGTGGAGGCGGTGCCGGGCGCGGCGGTTGGCAGCGCCCCGGCCCCGAGACTCTCCACCTTCGCCTGGACGCCGTCGGGCTTCGTCATGACCTCGCACGGCAACTTCAACCCGCCGTTGCCATAGCCGGGCCGCCCGGCGACCGGGTGGGGGCGTCAGCGGATGATCACCACGTGCTCGGTGAGCGCCCCGTGCGCCCCGAGCGTGGAGATCTTCTCGATGTCGCTGCTGCGGCTGGGCCCCGACACCAGGCTCACCGCCGATGGCACCGGCCGGCCGTCCGCGAAGGTGCGCTCGAGGGCCTCTGCGAGGGTGCGCACGATGCGCCCCGCCGGCAGCAGGGCCACGTGGTGGCGGCTCGTGACGTCGATGCCGCGCCCGTGGCCCTCTGATGCTTCGAGCACCAGGGTGCCGCGCTGGGCAACGGCCTGCGCCGGCACGGTGACGCCGCACACGTCCGGCGGCCCCTCCAGCCCGAGGGCCTCGCGCTTGCCGAGCGGCGTGGGCCACGTGAGCACCTCGATGCCCTCACGCTGAAGCGCGGCCGCCAGGCCAATCGACTCCATCACGGGGTCTGCGGCCAGCACCGCCCGGGTAACGCCGTGGTCGGCCATCCACATGGCCGTCTCGCGCCCGGCATCTGCCGCATCCACCACCTGGCCGCTCGCCTTGCGCCGGGTGAGCGACGCCAGCAGCTCCTCCACCAGGGCGTCGCTCACCGGTGCGGCGGCCACTTGGTGGGCATGTCGCGTACCTGGGTCCAGCCGGCGCCGGGGCCTGGCAGCTCGCGCGCCCACCCGCCCTTGCCGCGTGCACGCAGCATCAGGCGCCAGCCGGCCATCCATGCCCGGTAGGTGCCGGGCCTTCGCCAGAGCCGGCTCCAGGCGCGGAATGCCAGCGCCGACTTTCTGGTCTGGGGCGAGGACGACCGCGCGCGCTCGCGCACCAGGAGGTCCTGAAGGGGAATGCCCACGGGGCAGGCCTCGCCGCACGCGCCGCACAGCGACGACATGAAGGGCAGGTCACGCGACGATGGGGAGGAGGGGCCCTCGAGCAGCGGGGTGATGACCGCCCCGATGGGGCCCGAGTAGGGCGATCCGTAGGCCTGCCCGCCCACCGACCTCCACATGGGGCACGAATACAGGCAGGCGCCGCACCGGATGCACGAGAGGGCTTCCTCGAACTCCGTGCCACGCAGCGCCCCCCGCCCGCCGTCCACGATGACCAGGTGGAACTCCTCCGGGCCGTCG
>JBIIJJ010000186.1:0-3694 GCA_044233875.1 Miltoncostaeaceae bacterium
CCGCCCTGGTACCCGCTGCTCGGGGCTCCGCCATTTCCGAGCGTTCCGGCAATGCCGAGGATCGACGTCCACTTACCGCCTGCACCACCTGCCACCTGCGAGCCGCCGAGTCCACCGATGTAGCTGACGCCGTCGGCGCTCTGGCTTCCGCCTTCGCTACCCACCAGCCCGCCACCGGCGCCGCCGGTGTTGGCCGCGTTGCTGCTGCCGCCCGCGCCGCCGCCGCCGCCTGCCACCAGCACGCGGTTGGCAAGCGTCGTGCCACCACGTCGGATGTCGGTGGCGCCGCCGCCGCCCGCGCCGGGGGCCGCCGAGGCCGTGGCGCCGCCGTTCCATCCGCCCGTGTGCGTGGTGGTGGTGCAGCCCACGTTCACCTGCAGGCTCTCGCTGGCGGTCACCGGAAGGTTCGCCTCAACCCGGCCGCCCTTGCCCGCGTCGGCTGGCCCGTCTGGGTACCTGCCGCCGCGGGCGCCCAGGGCGTCGACCGACACCCATGAGACGCCCGTGGGCACCGTGTAGGTCTGTGCGGCACCCGTGCACGTGAAGCGGGTGTCCTGCGTGAATGCCGGCGTGGCCGGTGTCACGTCGGTGCGCGGCGTCTCGTTGCCCGCCGAGTCGATGGCGGTGATGGCGTAGTGGTAGGTGGTGCCGATCACGCGGCCGGCGTGCACCCACGAGTTGCGGGTACCCGCCGTGAGCGTCTCGACGTTGGCCAGGTTGGACTGGTCCGTGCCCCAGTACACCTTGTAGCCCGCGAGGTCGGTGATGCGGCTCGGGGTCCACGCCAGCAGCACCCGGCCCTGCTGCCCAGTGGCCGCGAAGCCCTGCACGCGAGCGTCTGTCATGGGTGCCGAGAGGATGAGCGCGCCGTCACCGAGGCGGGTACGACACGGCACGTCGATCGCGTTGGCGCACCAGCCGAACCCGAACCCGGGCCCTGCGTCCGTGCTGAGCGAACTGCCCTGGGTGTGCCGGACATCGAGGGCCTGGGGAACCGCGTACGACGACCCGCCGCCGCCGCCGTTGTGGGCGCCGCCGCCACCGCCGCCGTAGTAGCCGCCGCCGCCACCGCCGCCCTGGTATCCGCTGGTCGGGGCACCGCCGTTGCCGAGCGTTCCGGCAGCGCCGACGAGCGACGTCCAGAGGCCGCCTGCACCGCCTGCTGCCTGCGTGCCGCCGCGGCCGCCGATGTAGCTGACGCCGTCGTAGTTGGCGCTCCCGCCGGCACCACCCACCAGGCCGCCGCCAGCGCCGCCGGAGTTGGCACTGCTGCTGGCGCCGCCGGCGCCGCCGCCACCGCCCGCGACCAGAACCCGGTTGGCGAGTGCCGTGCCGCCGCGGCGGATGTCGGTGGCGCCGCCGCCGCCCGCGCCCGGGGCCACAGAGGCCGTGGCGCCGCCGTTCCAGCCCGCGGCGAGCGAGGTGGTCGTGCAGCCCACGTTCACCTGCAGGCTCTCGCCGGCGGTCACGGGGATATTCGCCTGCACCCGGCCGCCCTTGCCGGGCGCCGCCGTGGCATCCGGGTTGAGGCCGCCGCGGGCGCCCAGGGCGTCGACCGACACCCATGAGACGCCCGTGGGCACCGTGTAGGTCTGTGCGGCACCCGTGCACGTGAAGCGGGTGTCCTGCGTGAAGCCGGGCGTGCCGCTCACCGTCGCGGTGCGCGTGCCCACGTTGCCGGCTGCATCCACGGGCGCCACCGCGTAGTGGTACGTGGTACCGATGATGCGGCCCGCGTGGTGGAGGAGCGACGTCGAGGCGCCGGCAACGTTGACCTGGTTCGTGAGGCCATCAGGCGACGTGCCCCAGAACACCCTGTAGCCGGTGACGTTGTCACCCGTGCTGGGCGTCCACGAGATGAGGTTGTCGCCCTGCAGCGGCAGCACCCTCGGCGCCTGCGGCGTGAACAGCACGTTGCCCGCGCTTGAATCGGCAGCGAACAGCGGGCCGGCGTTGCCGCCCAGGTCGTTCACCGAATTCAGGGCCAGCTGCGGCACGAGCGTTCCATCGGTGGGCATGCCGGACGCCGCGAGCGTCACGGTGTACGGCCCGGCGCCCGATCCGGTGACACCTGAGACGGCCCAGCCGGTGGAGGTTCCGCCCAGCGTGATGTCGCTCGCGGCGAGGCCCGTGACCGGCTCGGTGAACGTGAGGGAGAACGTGGTGGGCGTGGTGCCGATGGGGCTCGCCGTCGGGGTGAACGACACCACGGAGGGCGGTCCCCGATCGACCGTCACGGTTGCGGCTGCCTTGGCCACCGCCGGACCCGACGCCCCACCTGCATCGGTGACGGTGCCGGTCGGCAGCGAGAGAATGACCGTGCCGGTGGTACCCCCACCAACCGTCACCGTGTACGGACCGGCCCCGGAGCCGGTCACCGACTGCACGCTCCAGCCCGTGGCCGTACCCCCAACCGTGAAGTCGCTGGCATCCAGACCGGTCACGGCCCGCGTGAAGCGCACGCTGTAGGTGAACGACGTGGCCGACTGCGAGGTGGACGACGGCGCGATGGTTGGGGCCAGGAACTGGGCGGGCACAAGCGCGAGGGCCAACGGGTTGGTCCCCCCGGATGTCGCAGACGTCGGGCTGAGCGCGGTGAGTGCGCCCCCTGCCCCGATCGCGTACTGCGACACGAGCGCACTGGTGTTGGCGCCACCCGCGTAAAGGTTCTTGCCGTCCGACGACACAGCGAGGCCGGCAGCCCAGGTGGCCGAGGGCAGCGCGGCGGGTGTCTTCGCCGCAAGCTGACCATTCGCCCCGATGGTGAACTGGTAGACGCCTGAGGTGCTCGATGCGGCGTTCCACGAACCCACATAGAGGCTGCCGCTATCGGGGCTCACGGCGATACCCACCGCACTCGTCACCGACACGCTGCTCGGCGAAAGAACTGCGAGCGCGCCATCGGCACCCACCGAATACTGGGTGACCTTCCCGGTGTTGAACGACGTCACATACGCGTACCGGCCATCAGGGGTGAGCGCCAATTCGACGGGATCGAGGTTGGGCACAGAGACGGTGGCTGCGGTGAGCGGGGTCAGTTTGCCGTCGGCCCCGATGGAGTACTGCGAGATGGTGGCCGGCGTCGCCCCGGCGTTGCGGTTCACCACATACGCACGGGTGCCGGTCGCATTGATCGCCATGAACGCGGCAGCCGTACCGGCCGCCACAGTGGCCGGTGAGAGCGCCGTGAGCTTGCCGTCGGCGCCGATCGAATACTGCGACACGGTGGCCCCACCGTTATTCGTCGCGTACGCGTAACGGCCATTCGGGGTGACCCACACCCCGGTGGGGCTCGCTCCCGACGACACCGTGGCAGGAGACAACGCGGTGAGGGCACCCGTCTCGGACACCGCGAACTGGCTCACCGTGCCGGTGGCGGCCGCGTTGGGTACGTAGAGGAAGCGGCCATCCGGCGTGGCGGCCAGGCGACGCGGGACCGTGAAGCCACTGGTGGTCGTCCCCGGCGTGAGGGCACCACTCGGGCCCACACTCATGGTGGTCACCGAGTTGCCCGCGCTGTTACTGGCGAACAGCAAGTCGGGCATCGCCACGTAGGCGGCAGCCGAACTCGCGGTGCCGGTTCCGGCGGTGTTGGTACCGGTCACGGTGAGTCGCAGGTACTTCCACCGGTCGGTCTGCGCGGGCGTGTAGGTGAGTGTTGCGTTGCCGGTGCCCGTGGCGCTTGTCCAGCCGC
>JBIIJJ010000187.1:0-3688 GCA_044233875.1 Miltoncostaeaceae bacterium
CTCGGCAACGGCCTCGCGCAGTTCCTTCTCGCGCACGACGATGAAGCTCCACGCCTGTGCCATGCCGCCCGTGGGGGCGAGAAGGGCAAGGCGGAGAATGGCGTCGATGTCCTTGTCGCTCACCGGCCGGTCGGAATACGACCGGACGCTGCGCCTCAGGCGGATTGCCTCGTCGGCATCCATTGGCACTCCTCCCCTGTTACGGGGCCCAGTGCCCCGACCACAGGATGATGTCAGGCCGTGGCGGCGACCGCAGGGCGTGACGTCGGCGCCAGCGCCTTGCGGATGCGGTCCTGCAGGCGCGCCTCCAGGGTGGCCCGGGCGGCGTCGGCTCCGCCATCGGTCACCTTGCACCAGAGCTTGAGAGGCTTGGCGCCGAGGCCGAGGCCCTCCTTGAGGCCGGCCGCCACCTCGGGGTCGAGGCCCCGCTGGGCGCCCTTCGGCACCTCGAGGGTCACCTTGTCGCCACCGTCGAGCCCGGTCCACGTCGCCTTCTTCAGCAGGTGGGCCACGATCGCGCCGTCGGCGTCCACCGAGCCGCGCTTGGTGCGCGCGCCCTTCGACCCGCGGCCCCCGATGACCGGCTCGAGCCCCGCGGCGTCCGGATCGGCGCGGTCGGCCTCGATCTTCGCCTTGGCCTCCTCCACCGTCACGTCCTGCTCGGAGCCCCGCGGTCGCTTCCAGATGACATACCCGCATCCGCGGTTGCGCGGGCTCTTCCACGAGTTGCAGCCGTAGGTCTTGGGGCGCTCCACGATTGTGCCGCCGCAGCCCGGCACCGGGCACTCGGCCACGGGCTCGCGCGGCGGCGTGGCGTTGGTCTCGCCGCGCGCCACCATGCGGCGGGCCTCCTCGATGGACACCTCATCCTTGCGACCCCGCATGCGCTTCCAGATGACGTAGCCGCAGCCGGTCTCGGTCTTGCTCTTCCATGAGGTGCAGCCGTACGAGCGCCCGCGCTCGATGATCTCGCCGTCGCAGCCATCGGTGGGGCAGGGGCCCAGCACCTCGCGCTCGGGCTGCATATCGCTCGACTGCAGCCCCTGGGCGATGTAGTCCGTGGCCTCCTCGAGTGTGATGGTGCGGTTGTCCATCTGCTTCCAGAGGGTGTACCCGCAGCCCGGGTCGTCCTTGCCGTGGTAGCTGTCGCACGAGTAGCTCTTGCGCTGCTCCACGATGTTGCCGGTGCACTTCTCGCCGGTCGGCAGGGTGAGGGGGCAGGGGGCGATGACGGTGCGCTGCACGCGCAGGTCGTCGCGGCTCTTGTCGGAGAACCACTGCACCACCTGGCGCGTGAAGTCCTTGATCTCGCGCTCGAACTCGTCGCGGCTCTCGTCGCCCGCCTGGATCTCGTTGAGCCTCTGCTCCCATCGGCCCGTGAGCTCGGGGCTTGTGAGCAGGTGGTCGCCCAGCATCGTGATGAGGCCGATCGCCTTGTCGGTGGCACGCAGCTGCTTGCCCTCGCGCTCCACGTAGTCGCGGTCGATGAGGCTCTCGATGATGTTGGCCCGGGTTGCCGGCGTGCCGAGGCCGGCGTCCTTCATGGCCTCCGCGGCCTCGTCGTCGTCCACCAGCTTGCCGGCGGTCTCCATGGCCTTGAGCAGGCTGCCCTCGTTGAAGCGGGCGGGCGGCTTGGTGGCCTTTGCCAGTGACTCGGCGCGGGCGCACACCAGCACCTGGCCCACGGTGACCGACGGCAGCGTGCGGTCCTTCGCCTCCACCTCGCCGTCCTCGTTCACCGCCTGCTCGGCCTGGGCCTGCTGCTTCTCCACGCGGTGGCGCCGCATGGCATCAACCGCATACCAGCCGGGCTCCACGATCACGGTGCCGCTGCTGCGGAACGTGTGGCCCTGCACCTCGGTGATGATGGTGGTGTCCTCGAGCCGCGCGGGCGGCAGGAACACCGACAGGAAGCGCCGGGCCACCATGTCGTAGATGCGGCGGGCATCGTTGCCCAGGCGGCTCAGGTCGTGGTCGCCATCGGTGGGGATGATGGCGTGGTGGTCGGTGACCTTCTCGTCGTTCACCACGCGGCCGAGCGGCAGCTTGTCGAGCGCCAGCACCTGCCGCGCGGCATCGGCGTACTGCGGGTCGGCCGATCCCACCCGCGACACCACGCCCTTGAGGGTGCCCACCATGTCGCCGCTGAGGTAGCGGCTGCTCGTGCGTGGGTACGTGAGCACCTTGTGCTCGTCGTAGCAACTCTGGGCCGCGGCCAGCGTGCGGGTGGCGGAGAAGCCGAACCGCTGGTTGGCATCGCGCTGCAGCGCCGTGAGGTCGTAGAGGAGCTGGGGATTCTCGGTGCGCGGCTTGGTCTCCACCGAGGTGACGGTGCCCTGCGCCCCCGTCGCCAGGTCGACGATGCCCTGGGCCGCCTCGGCCGCGTTGACGCGATCCCTGAACGTCTTGCCGTCGGTGTCGGTGAACAGGATGTCGCGGTGGTTGCCGGCGACGTCATTCCACATGGCGGGAAGGTCGGAGTCGGCGCCCGTGAAGGTGGCGTCCACCTGCCAGTACTCCTGCGGCACGAACGCGGCGATCTCCAGGTCGCGCCGCACGATCATGGCGAGGGTGGGGGTCTGCACGCGGCCGAGCGACAGCACGCGCCTTATGGACCCCGCGCGGGTGGTGGCGGCGCGGGTGCCGTTCATGCCCACCAGCCAGTCGGCCTCGCTGCGGGCCCGCGCGGCATCTTCCAGCGACCGCATGTCGCTGTCGGGGCGCAGGCTGCTGAAGGCGTCCTGGATCGCAGCCTTGGTCATCGACGAGAACCACGCGCGCTCCACCGGCTTGTCCCGCGCAGCCTCCGGGGCGCTCTGCAGGATGAGCTTGAAGATGAGCTCGCCCTCGCGTCCGGCGTCGCAGGCATTGACGATGACGTCGACGTCCTTGCGCGCCATGAGCTTGTGCAGCGACGCCAGTTGCTTCGCGGCCCGGGAGTCGCGCGGCTGGTACCGGAACTCGCTCGGGATGATGGGGAGGTCCTCATACGTCCACTTGCGGAAGCGCGGGTCGTAGGCGTCGGGGTCCACCTGCTCGAGCAGGTGACCGACCGCGTAGGAGACGACCCAGTGGTCGCTCTCGTAGGCGTCGCCCTTCTGCGTGAAGCGCTCAGGCAGGGCCCCGGAGACATCCCGGGCCACCGATGGCTTCTCGCAGATGATGAGTTTCTTGCTCACGGGGCGGGCACCATAGCACCGGCCTTTGTGCGGAAATCAAGCGCTCCAGTCACGCCTTCGGCGTGGAACCGCAACGGCGCGCGGCTGTCGGGACGCCCTCTCGGCCCACACGGCCCCGGCGTTCATACCCGCCGCTGGTAGGAGTTCCCGAGGTCGTCCATGAGCACGTAGGCGATGCCGTCCGTGCCCGCCGTCGAGAGGGCATAGTCGTCGTCCAGGGTGCGCGTGGAGTACCTCCAGCCGTCCGGCAAGTCGAGCCTCGACCCCAGGTCGGCCAGCTGGTCGTAGTCGAGCCCGGCGTCCACGAACCTGGCGTACGACTGCATGATGTAGACCCTGCCATCGGGGTCGGTGAGCTCGAACACGGGCCGGCCCTCCTTGAACACGACCACCGTGTCGCGCCTCACCTCGTTGGGCCTGTAGTAGGACGGCCCGATGGTGCCCTCGCCCTTCCGGGCGGTGATCGTGGCGCGGAGAACGGTCTCGAGGCCGGGGTCGGATCCAAAGGT
>JBIIJJ010000188.1:0-3658 GCA_044233875.1 Miltoncostaeaceae bacterium
AGTGGACCCGCCGCGGTCTCGACGTGCTCGAGAAGAACAAGGAAGTCGGCCGCGGGTACTTCCGCATGGGCTCCAAGTACTCGCTGGAGGTCATCGAGGAGCTGCGCGAGGGCCTGGCGCTGCGCCAGGTGGCGCGCGTGCTCAAGCTCTACGCCACCGCGCTGTCCGGCCGCGATGTCGCCGTGCGCGGCGTGGACGAGATGGATTCGGTGGACCGCTTCGGCCCCGACCACATCATCCTTCCGGCGGACATGCGGTTCTTCGAGGACGACGACCGCAACTTCGTGGCCTACAAGGTGGCCGCCGCCCACGGTGCCGCGCGCATCGAGTTCGGCACCTACCGCTTCAGCCTCGACGAGATCCCCGACACCGTCGCCGAGCTCGACGCCAAGTACGGAATGGGAGCAGCATGAGCACCAAGAACGTGCCGTTCCCCATGGCTCCGGCCGAGGCCGAGTGGCGCCGCCAGAGCGACCTCACCAAGTTCTACGCCATGTTCCCGTCGCCGGCGCTGGCGCGCGACCTGTTCAACATCGTTGAGGGCCAGCGCATCGAGGCGTTGATCCGCCGGGCGTACCCGGGCATCCGCCGCGACATGGACCTCATCCAGGAGCAGACCCTCGCCCGTCGCGAGGAGACCGGCACGTCGCCGGGCGACCTGCCCGAGGTGGGGCAGGTGGTCGACGCCATCATGGTCTCCACGATGGCCGGCCAGCCGCCGTTCGACGAAATGGCCGCGCACGTGCGCGAAGCCACCGAGGGCTCCATCGCGCTGCTGGCCGAGGTGGAGGCCGAGGGCGCCACCGTTGCCGACACCGCCCGCGTGACCGCCCTCATCTACGCGCTCATCGACGACGTGATGCAGGCCGGCCGCCGGGGCATCACCGATCCGTTCTCCGAAGAGGCCAGGCAGCAGCAGCCCCAGAAGCCGGACGACGCCCAGGGCGAGCAGGAGCATGGCGACGCCGACTTCAACCCGCTCGACGAGTACGAGCCCATGGAGATGCCCCCCTTCGTGCCGCCGGTCATGGAGGAGCTGGTCCAGCCCGAGAGCACCGCCCAGAACCAGATCGAGGCCGAGGGCGCCGAGGGGGACAAGGACAAGGAAGGCAACAAGGGCGAGGACGCCGAGGCCGAGTCGATGGAGGCGGCCGACAAGGTGATGCAGGCCCAGCAGGTGTCCGAGGGCCAGATGGACGAGGACGCCGCCGCGCAGAAGGCCGACACCGACGCCGAGATGGAGGAGAGCGGCCGGGGCAGCGACGCCGAGGGCGAGGAGACCCCCGACTCCGCCGGTGGCATGACCCCCGAGGGCGCCGGACCCGAGGTGGCGCAGGCCGAGGGCGAGCAGGCCGAGGAGGACCTTGGCGAGCAGGTCTTCATGTACGACGAGTGGGACCACCGCATCGAGGACTACCGGCCATCGTGGTGCACCCTGCGCGAGCAGCGCGCCACCCGCGAGGTGCCCGCCTTCGTGGCCGCCACCTTCCATGAGTTCGGCGGCGTGGTCACGCAGATCCGCCGCAACTTCCAGCTCATGCGCCCCGAGCGCATGCGGAAGATGCGCTACCAGAGCGAGGGGGACGACCTCGACCTGGACGGCATCGTGGAGCACGTGGTGGACCGCCGCGCAGGCATCACGCCCACCGACCGCGTGTACATCAAGCGCGACAAGAAGGACCGCGACGTCACCACCGCGTTCCTCGTGGACATGTCGTCATCCACCGATCGCAAGATCGACGGGCGCAAGCGCATCATCGACATCGAGAAGGAGGGCCTCATCCTGATGTGCGAGGCCCTCGAGGCCATTCGCGATGAGTACGCCATCTACGGCTTCTCGGGCAACGGCCGCGACGACGCGCAGTTCTACACCGTGAAGGAGCTGGGCGAGCGCTACGA
Organism: Miltoncostaeaceae bacterium; assembly: GCA_044233875.1. Taxonomy (GTDB): domain Bacteria; phylum Actinomycetota; class Thermoleophilia; order Miltoncostaeales; family Miltoncostaeaceae; genus SYFI01. The sequence continues at coordinate 1,900 of JBIIJJ010000188.1, forward strand.
CGACCGCGTGCGCTCACGCATCGGCGGCATCTACGGCCGCAGCAAGACCCGCATGGGCCCGGCCATCCGCCACGCCACCAAGCGCCTCATGAGCGTGGACAGCAACGTGAAGCTGATGATCCTGCTCACCGACGGCCGTCCGTACGACTCAGACACCTACCAGGACAACGCCTACGCCCAGGCCGATACCCAGATGGCCCTGCGCGAGGCCCGCCGCGAGAAGATCCACCTCTTCTGCGTCACCGTGGACCAGGAGGGCGCGGACTACCTGCCGCAGATGTACAGCGACGCCAACTTCGTGGTGATCGACGACGTCCGCACGCTGCCGCAGAAGCTGCCCCAGCTCTACCGGAGGCTGACCACCTAGCCGTCAGCCGACGATGAAGAACTGACGGAACTGCGTGCCGAAGACCTCGGCCTCGTTGCCCGTCACCTTGAAGGCGGCAGGGCCATTGGCGAGGATGCGCAGGTTCACCTCGCCGGTCTGCGCCCGCTGCCACTGGCAGGTCATGCCGGATGCCGTTGGCGTGATGACGGTGATGTTCATGATGCCGAGGATCTTCGTGTCGAAGATCGAGTTCCCGGCGATCTTCTGGATGTTGGGCACCTGCTGGCGGTTCGGGTCGACCACCGGGCGGAATCGGGGGCCGGGGAGCAGCGACATCTCACGGGATGCCGGGGCCAGCGTGGGGCACGCCGGGGGTGTCGGCGGGCACACCGGCATGATGGTGATGAGGTCGAGGATGGAGTCGCTGTTGACGGAATTGGGCACGGCGTTCTGCCCTGCTCCGCTGGCGGCCCGGGCCCGGCACGACGGGCCGGGCGGCTCATCTCCGCCCGCTGTCTCGGTCATCACGAAGTGCAGGTAGTTGAGCGGGTTGCGGTCGGTGGGTGACTTCTCCCTGAGGAAGGCGGCGAACCTCGACGGCACGTCCCGCCACTCGGCCGCGGTGAAGGGGGTGCGGGCGCGTCCGCGCTGGGGGTAGTGGTACATCTCGAGCCACACCCCGCCGGCCCGTGACATCGCCGCCACCGCCTGCGAGTAGTCGCGCCGCATGTCCACGCCGTTGCGGCCGAGCGTGCGCTGCAGGCCGAGGCCCGCCGATATCGACGTGCTCACCCCGGGTGCGACGTAGAAGTGGATGCGGCTGGCGTATGACTCACCCGGTCGGAACTGCTTCCTGGCCAGTGAGATCATCGCCGCCTTGAGGCGCGCCCCGGGAGTGCCGGCGTCGTCCTCGCCCGGCGCGGTGCCGAACGCCGCGCCGATCTCGTCCACGCCCACCATGCGTGCCGCGCAGGTGTTGACCCCCGCGGGAGTGGTGCAACTGCGGTCGACCGCGGCCTTGAGCATGGCCGCCATGGCATCGCCGCTGGGCTGCTTCGCGAGGTTGGCGCCGCTGACCTTCCACATCCTCTGGGCGCCGCCACCTGCGAGGGCGGCCTCGCCACCGGAGTTCGAGGGCTCCTGGCGGAACAGCCACGGCAACTCCCGCATTCCCGTGGAGGAGCCGAGGATGGCCTTCGCGCCGGGGTCGGTCACGTAGAGGATCGACATGCGCTGCTGGACATCCGCCATCACGATCTCCGGCGGTTCCGACGGCGGGCTCGTGAGAATCGGCAGGAGTCCACTCGGCGCGTTCCAGAACTCGGACGGCGGGGTGGGCGGCACCCCCGCCGGGGGGTTGACCGGGCCGAGCGCGCCGCTGGCAAAGCCGCTGGTCACGACGACCGGGTTCACGAGTTCGGGGTTGACGGC
>JBIIJJ010000189.1:0-3645 GCA_044233875.1 Miltoncostaeaceae bacterium
TCGGGTGACGCCGCCGGGCGGCCGAACAGGCTGAGCCCCCGCACCTCGTCTGCAGCGCGCTCCTCCACGGGGATCTCCGTGGCCGAGGGCATGGACAGGTCGAGTGTCGAGGTCGGCGCGGCCACGATGAACGGGATTCCGTGCTCGCGGGCGAGAATGGCCACGCCGTAGGTGCCGATCTTGTTCACCACGTCGCCGTTGGCGGCGATGCGGTCGGCGCCCACCACCACGTGGGTCACGCGCCCCTGCGACATGAGCATGGCGGCCATGTTGTCGCTGATGAGCGTGTAGGGGATTCCCTCCTGCTGCAGCTCCCACGCGGTGAGGCGCGATCCCTGCAGCAGCGGCCGCGTCTCATCCACGATCACGCTCACGCTGGGGTCGGCGGCGTGGGCCGCGCGCACCACGCCGAGCGCGGTGCCGTAGCCGCCCGTCGCGAGTGCCCCGGCATTGCAGTGGGTGAGAATGCGCGCCCCGCGGGTCATGAGGGACAGCGAGTGGCGGCCCATGGCCACGCAGCGATCGACCTCATCCACGTGGATGGCCCGGGCGGCGGCGGCCAGTTCCGCAGCGATCTCGTGGGGCGTTCCCTCATGGTCGGCCACCACGCCTGCCAGGCGGTCCACTGCCCACGCCAGGTTCACGGCGGTGGGGCGGGCGTCCCGCAGTTCGGAGATGGCGCGCGCCATCTCGGCGTCAAAGGCCTGGCGCGTGGCGCTGGAGGCTGCAGCGTTGTGGGCCGCGAGGGCCACCCCCATCGCGCCCGCCACGCCGATGGCGGGGGCGCCGCGCACCACCATGGTCTTGATGGCGTCCACGACGTCGGGCCACCCCTCGAGGGTGACGTGCACGACCTCCCCCGGCAGGCGGGTCTGGTCGAGCATGACCACCGCCCCGTCGTGCAGGGCGAGGATGTCCTCCGGGGCCAGGCCGGGCGGGGGAGTCGCCTCCCCCGCCGGCATGCCCTCAGGAGGGGTACCGCTCTGCTGCGTGCTGCTCAGGTGCCCTGGTCCCAGGAGGCCAGGTACTTCTGCTGCTCCTCGGTGAGCGCGTCGATCTCCACGCCCATTGAGTACAGCTTGAGACGGGCGATCTCGGCGTCGATGTCCTCGGGCACCACGTACACGGTCTTGTCGAGCGACGTGGCGTTCCTCGCCATGTACTCGGCCGACAGCGCCTGGTTGGCGAAGCTCATGTCCATCACGGCGGCCGGGTGACCCTCGGCTGCCGCCAGGTTGAGCAGGCGGCCCTCGGCGAGCAGGTACACCTTGCGGCCGTTGCGCAGCGAGTACTCCTGCACGAACGGGCGCACCTCGCGCGAGCCGTCTGCCAGCTCGTCCAGACCCGGGATGTCGATCTCCACGTTGAAGTGGCCCGTGTTGGCGATGATGGCGCCGTCCTTCATGTGCTCGAAGTGCTCGCGGCGGAGCACGTGGATGTTGCCGGTGGCGGTGATGAAGACATCACCCTCCTTGGCGGCGTCCGCGACCGTCATCACATCGAAGCCGTCCATCACGGCCTCGAGCGCGGCGAGCGGGTCCACCTCGACCACGATCACGTGCGCGCCGAGCCCCTTGAGGCGCGACGCCAGGCCGCGACCGCACCATCCGTAGCCACCCACCACGCACTTGCGGCCGGCGATGAGGATGTTGGTTGCGCGCAGCAGGCCGTCCAGCGTCGACTGGCCGGTGCCATACCGGTTGTCGAACATGTGCTTGGTGTTGGCCTCGTTGACGGCCACGACCGGGAAGGCCAGCTTGCCCTCGGCCTCGAGGGCCTTCAGGCGGATGACGCCCGTGGTGGTCTCCTCGGTGCCGCCGATGATGCCGTCGAGCATCTCGCGGCGGTCGCCATGCAGCACGCCGATCACGTCGGCGCCATCGTCCATGGTGATCTGCGGGGCGTGGTCGATTGCGGCCGTGAGGTGCTGGTAGTAGGTGTCCTCATCCTCGCCCTTGATGGCGTAGGTGGAGATGCCGTACTCCTGCACCAGGGCGGCGGCCACGTCGTCCTGCGTGGACAGCGGGTTCGAGGCCACCAGCACCACGTCTGCGCCACCGGCCTTGAGCGTGCGGGCCAGGTTGGCGGTCTCGGTGGTCACGTGAAGGCAGGCGGAGATGCGCAGGCCCTCGAGGGGCTTCTCCTTCTCGAAGCGCTCGCGAATCTGGGCGAGCACGGGCATGTCGCGATCGGCCCACTCGATGCGCTGGCGGCCGAGGCCGGCCAGGCCGAGATCGGCCACGTGATGCTTGACGGTTGTCGACACAGACGGGTTTCCTTGTTCGCTTCGAAGCCGCCGCAGGCTACCAGCGCCCCGGGGCCCCAGCGGGGTTCATCGGACCCGCAGGGACAAGTCGCCCACTGGCACCGGGGTTAGATGGAGCCGCTCTCGCCTGCGCGCAGGCGCTGGTTGCCGGTGGTGGCCAGGCCCGCCTTGAGGGTGCCGATGCTGTCCACGGGCTCAGGGTCGACCCGGCGCAGGCAGGCGGAATACAGCGACACGTAGTCGCCCAGCAGCACCAGGTCGATCACGCGGGCCAGCGGGCTCTCGCCCTCCCCCTCGATGGTGAGCACGTCGGTGACGCCGTCCTTGATGATCTCGCGCGTCAGGGCGAGGCGGCGCTCGACCTGGCGGTGCTGGCGCGGGTCGCGCAGCATCACCACCTGCGCCTGCTCCCCGAAGGTGCCCGCCTGCTCCCAGCCCACGATCTCGTTGTGGTTCATCTCGGGCAGCGCCGCCCAGAACGACGGCTGCTTGGCGTTCTCGTTGAACTGGCACTTCCAGCGGAAGGCCACGCCCGAGGTGACCTCGGCCCCGTAGATGACCGGCACCTTGTCGTAGAGGCGCTCCGCCAGCTGCTTCGCCGGGTTGGCCTCGGTGGGCCTGTCGGGGCCGTAGGTCTCGATGGCCGATGCGATTGCCTCGCGCGCGGCGTCGAGCTCCTGGTCCTGCGGCGGGATGACCCCCAGCCGCGACAGGATCACCACGGCGGGGATGAGCATGTGCATCAGCGCCATGCGCGGCTGCAGGCCACCGGGAATGGGCAGCACCGGCACGCCGTGCTTGCCGTTGTACCAGGTGTCGAGCTTGCCGCCGCTGGTCACCGCGACGGCGGGCGCCTCGCGCTCGAGCGCCTGCATTGCTGCCGTGAGGGTCTCCTCGGTCTCGCCCGAGTACGACATGAGCAGGGCCAGCGTGTGGTCGTCGGCCCAGCCGGGCAGGTAGTACCCGCGGTGCACCATGAGCGGCACGCGCGTGCGCTCGTAGTAGGTGCTGGCGATCAGGTCGCCGGCCACCGCGGAGCCGCCCATGCCGCAGATGAGGACGTTGTGGATGAGGTCGGCGCCGAAGGGGATCTCGAGCGCCTCGGCGCCCGCCCTGGCGGAGTCGAACACGTCAACCGATGACGCGATGCCGTCGATGAGGCCCGCGCGGTCGACGCCGAGCACCTCGGGAAGGTCCAGTTCAGCCATGGGAAGAGGCTACCGGAGGGCTACGGGGCGATCTCGCCCGTTGCAACGCTGAGCGGGCCCTCGAGCACCGCACCGGCAGTCACCTGGGCCCCATCGCCAACGACCACCAGGCCGTTCAGCGTGGCGCCCTCCCCCACCGTGACGCCGCGCCCCAGCACGGCCCCCTGCACG
>JBIIJJ010000021.1:0-14280 GCA_044233875.1 Miltoncostaeaceae bacterium
CACATTAGGGAATCGGGCCCCCGCCCGGCGCAGCCAGTCGGCCTTGCGGCCCTCGCTCTCCACCAGGGTTACGGATGCCGCCGGCCGCGCCGCCGCCAGCACCAGCCCGGGAAACCCCCCTCCGCTCCCCAGGTCGGCAATTGAGGAGGCCTCACGCACCTGCGGCACCAGGAGCCCACTCAGGGAATCGATGATGTGAACCGATACGGCCTGATCGAGATCGGTAACCGATGAGAGGTTCTGGGGCTCAGCCCGCATGTCCACGAGCACGCCGGCCAGTTGGTGCGCCACGTCGCGTGGCACAGGCACGCCGATCGATGCAGCACGATCGGCGATCAGATCAGCCACCTGCGCAGGGGATGAGTTGGGCGCTGCGTGCTTCACGTGAAACACCTCACGGGAGTCCTGGTGCTCGGGTGGAGGCGTTTCACGTGAAACGCCGTGCGCCTATTCGGCGGAGGGCACCACCACGATGCGGCGACGGGGCTCCTCGCCCTCGCTGCGGGTCTCCACATCGGCGCGATCAACCAGCGCCATGTGCACGGTGCGACGATCCATGGCGCTCATGGGCTCGAGCTCGATCTCCTCACCGAACTCCACGGCCTCATCAGCAGCCTTCTGCGCAAGGCGGGCGAGCAGCTCCGCGCGGCGGGCGCGATAGCCACCGGCATCCACCAGCACGCCCCGTCGCTGGCCGCCCGGCAGGCGCCGCACGGCCTGCGCCGCCAGCAGCTGCACGGCGTCCAGCACCTCGCCATCGCGGCCGATGATGGCATCGAGGTCGTCGCCCTCGATGCGGGCAACAAGGCCGCCCTCGTCTCCATCCTCCACGACCACGGTGGCCGTGAGGCCCAGCCCCTCCACGGCGGCTTCAGTGATCTCCTGCAGGGCCTGGCGGCCGGGGTCGTTATCGCTCACTTGCGCCTCTTGGGTGGCTTGCGGGTGGCCGGGCGGGAGGGTCCGCCCGAGACCTTGCGCTTGGGTGGGGTGCGCTTCTTCTTGCCCCCCGACTGCGCGGGGGCGGGGTCCGCCTTCGGCTCATCAGCAGCGGCCTCGGCCACGGCGGGCTCCGGCTCGGACGCCGGCTCTGGCGTGGACGGTGCGGCTGCAGCGCCATTGCCAGCGGCCTCATCCTGGGCCTGGGCTTGGCCCTTGCCCTTGCGCCGGCGCTTGGGAACGGGCTTGGAGCGCACCGCGACGTCCTCGGTCGCCGCGGCCTCGCCGGTCAGCGCCACCCCATCCGCTGCCTCGTCCGGGGCTCCCTCCGCCTCGTCGGCGTCGGTCGCGGCGTCGCCGTCGGACTTCTTGTCCCCCAGCAAGGTGCCGCCCTTGGACTCGATCTCGGCCTCGATGCGGCGCTTCAGCACCAACTGCTGCCCGGCGGTCCACAGGTTCGTGGTGGCCCAGTAGATGACGAGGCCGGCGGGCACAGGGAACTGGAAGATGAAGAAGACGATGCCGATGGGGAGCAGGCGCATGAGCCAGCGCTGGTTCTTGCTCATCGTGGCCGTGGCCGAGAGCTCCGTGGAGATCAGCTGCGATATGGCGTACACGGCCACGAGCGGGATGACGGCCCAGCCGATCTGCGTGAGCAGCTTCGATACGTCGGGGATGACGTACATGAACGACAGGTCGCTGCCGTCCGTGAAGTCCTGGCTTTGCAGGGTGTAATAGAGGGCGATGAAGACCGGCGCCTGCAGCAGCAGCGGAAGGCAGGAGCCGAACGGATTGACGTCGTTCTCCTTGTAGAACTTCATCATTTCTTCCTGCAGCTTCTGCTTGTTGCCCTTGTACTTCCGCTGCAGTTCCTTCATCTGCGGCGCCACTTCCTGCATGCGGCGCGCCGACTTGTACTGCTTCACGAATAGGGGCAGCAGGATCAGGCGCACGACCAGGGTGAGCATGACGATCGCCCAGCCCCAGGTGAACCCGATGCTGTGGAAGAAGTCCAGGACCGCGCGAAGCGGTGCCTCAAGAAGATCGAGTGGGTTCATCGCGCCCCGAACAACGTCTGGTCGGCCGGGTAATCCACGCCGCCCTTGCTCCAGGGGTTACACCGGAGAAGCCGCCACGATGCGAGCACGAAACCCCTGCTCACGCCAAACATCTGGATCGACTCGACGGCGTATTCGGAGCACGTGGGGTGGTACTTGCAGCGCCGGGGGAACAGTGGGGAGATGGCTCGCTGGTACCCGCGCACCAGGCTGATGGCGAAGGCCTTCACGCCGGGGCCTTCGGGGCCGCCTTCTCGACCAGCTCCGCCAGGCGCTCGCCCAACGCGGCTGAGCCGCGTTCCTCGATGTACTCGTGCACCCCCGACCGCGCGATGACCACGTAGTCAACGCCCACGGGCAAACCGGGCTGAAGGGCTGCGAATTGCTCTCTGAGCACGCGTTTCACGCGATTTCGCTCCACGGCGCCGCCGACACGGCGGCCCACGGAGAGGCCCAGGCGCGCGGAATCGCCTTCGGCACGACTGAACGCGTACACGACGAGGTGCCGGCCCGCGGCCGACGTGCCGCGGCGATACACGGCATCGAAGTCACCGGATCGGGTGACCCGGTTGCGCCTGCCTCGGGGAGCGGCGCCCTCCGGCACGGAGCCAGCGGCCTAGGCGGAGAGCCGGGCGCGGCCCTTCGCGCGGCGACGCTTGAGGATTGCCCGCCCAGCGCGAGTGGACATGCGCTTGCGAAAGCCGTGGGTCTTGCTGCGCTTACGCGTATTCGGCTGATAGGTGCGCTTCACTCGCCTGCTGCTCCTTGGGACACGGCCACGGTATGGCACCGGTTTCCCGGCGCACGACTCGGGCACATTAACAGAGGGCAGCGATCGGTCCACCGGAGCGTCCCGCGTATCCCCCGACTGGTGCCGGCACCCCATGCCCGCGCAGTTGTCCGGGCGCACGCTGCCTTCGAGTGACTCATTCATCCACATCTGTGGACATGCCTGTGGATAACTCACATTTTACCTGCTGAGGGAGCCCTTATCTCGTGAGGTGCCTAGGTAAATCCTGCTCAGCGGCCACGTTTTTCCCGCATAGACGGCCTTCGTTCATCCACAGGGGGGAAACGCCCGGTATCCGGCCATTGCCGGTTGGTAGCGTGCGCCGCCGCATGGGCATGGATCTCCCCGACACCATCACCGGCTCGAACCTCCACGGCAGCACGTACGTGGTGCGCGTGGCCGTGCACCGGGCTGCCCTTGAGCCGCCCGCCATCACGGAAATCCGCGACATCGCGCAGGCTGCGCTCATCGAGTCGACCTTCTCCCATGTGGCCCAGATCTCATCGGTGCCGCCCCTCGCGCTGCGGGAGATCATCGAGAACCTCATCCACGCCGATTTTCGCGACGCGCTGATCACGGTGCTCGATGCCGGACGCACCGTGAGGGTGTCGGATCGCGGCCCCGGCATCTCCGACCCCCGTCGCGCCATGGAGCCGGGCTACACGACCGCCGATGAACAGATACGCGCCATCGTCCGGGGTGCGGGGTCGGGGCTGGCACTGGCCTCCGGCCTGGTCGCCGCCGAGGGCGGCATGCTCGAGGTGGAGGACAACCTGGGTGGCGGCACCGTGGTGACCATCACGGTCGATGCGCCGCCGGCCCCCGATGACGGTGGATACCCGGGCCAGCCCAACGACGTGCAGCGAAGCCTGCTGGCACTCCTGTTGGAGATGGCTCCTGCGCACCCGGAGACCATGGCCCGGGAGCTCGACCTCCCACTCGGTGTCGTGGGCAGGGAACTCGTGCTGCTCGAGCACCGCGGCCTGGTCGCCCGCTTCGCGGATGGTGGTCGCGTGCTCACGGAGCGCGGGGCGGCAATCGTGGCGACGCTCTTCTAGTCAATGGGCGGATCGATCCCGATCATCCAGGGGCAGGACCATCTGGAGGCCGTGTGGCAGCAGGTACTCGACCGCCTGCGCACCGCCCTGAATGGCGCCACCTACAGCCTCACGTTCGAGAGGGCTCGGGCTCTGGGGTTCGAGAACGGCCGATTCAGGATCGGGGTGGAGACCGAGTTCGCCCGCGGGTGGATCGTGCAGCGCTACGACTCCCTGGTTCGCGACGCCCTCTTCGAGGTGCTGGGGCAGGACGTCGTGGTGGTCGTGGAGGTGGTGGCGCCCGCGCCGGTCGAGGGAATGCCGGCACTTCCCCAGGCGCCCGCCCCGCCGGCGCCTGAGCCCACACCGGCGCCTGCCCCCACGGGAATTTCTGCCCGCTTGCAGGGTCGCTTTACCTTCGACGCCTTCGTCATCGGCCCCAGCAACCGGTTCGCGCATGCCGCGGCACTGGCTGTGGCGGAGACACCAGCGCGTGCCTACAACCCCCTGTTCATCTATGGCGAGTCCGGCCTGGGCAAGACCCACCTGCTCCACGCGATCGGGCACTACACGGGCGACAACCACCCGGGCCTGTCCGTGCGCTACGTGTCGGTGGAGACCTTCACCAACGAATTCATCAATGCGCTCCGCGACGGCGGCATCCGGTCATTCAAGGACCGCTACCGCAGCACGGACATCCTCCTCATCGATGACATCCAGATGCTGGAGGGTCGCGAGCAGACGCAGGAGGAGTTCTTCCACACCTTCAACGCCCTGCAGGAGAGCGGCAAGCAGATCGTGATCTCCAGCGACCGGCCCCCGAGCGCCATCAAGACGCTGGAGGATCGCCTGCGATCGCGGTTCGAAATGGGCCTCATCACGGACGTGCAGCCGCCAGACCTGGAGCTGCGTATCGCCATCCTGCGCAAGCGCGTGATGACCGACGGCTACCAGATACGCGACCCTGAGGTTCTCTCATTCATCGCGGCGCGCGTATCGACCAACGTGCGGCAACTCGAGGGCGCGCTCATCCGGGTGGTGGCCCACTCGTCGATCTCCGGCCGGCCGGTCACCGTCGACCTGGCCCAGGAGGTGCTGACCGATCTCTTCCCCGCGGGTGGGGGGGAGGTGCGCATCGATGTCATCCAGGAGGCGGTGGCGCGGCACTTCTCCATAACCCTCGACGAGTTGGTCGGCGAGAAGCGCACCAAGCGGGTGGTGATGCCGCGCCAGGTGGCCATGTACCTGTCCCGCGAGCTCACGGACGCCTCGCTGCCCACGATCGGTCGGGCGTTCGGTGGACGCGACCACACCACCGTCATCTACGCGGTGCAGAAGGTGGCGAAGCAGATGGCCGATGGCGGCGATCTGTATGAGGCCGTGCAGGCCCTCACCAACTCCCTGACCGGCGCCCCGCCGGCGCAGGGCCAGGGAACCACCTCCCCCTGACACCCCTGTCGGTGGTGTGCCACAGGGCCGCAGTGAATCACCGCAAATAGCGGTATTCCTGCATCCTGCCGAATCCGCTTTTTCCAGCGCGCGATTGTGGAGAACCTGTGGATAAATGCACAGGACCTGGGAGTCTCTCCACACTGCTCCAGAGGCCCGGCGGCAAGGCGTTTTGCCCCTGTGGACCGATGTGGGTAAGTGCCCGGGTTTTCGGGCGTTCTCAACAGGCAATCCACACGCCGGGAAACCTGCCGCACGCAGGTATGAACCCGACATATCCCCCGTATCCACAGCACCTATGGTTACTACGACGATCCATCAATCCATTTATTCACCATATGGTGAGACATCCCGTGTGATGTGTGCGGGCCTGTCCATCCGGGCTCGGGGTACGCTGCCGCCGTGCGCCTGACCTGCCCCCGTGACGAACTCGCCAGCCGCCTCGCCATGGCGTCGAGGGCCGCGTCGAGCAAGGGAACGATCCCCGTGCTCGCCAACGTGCTGCTCCGCGCCGAGGAGGGCCTGGTGGAGCTCGCAGCCACCGACATGGAGGTGTCGCTGCGGGTGCCGCTCGATGACGCCGGCGTGGAGGAGCACGGCGCCGTGGTGCTGCCCCGCCTGGCCGCAGACCTGGTGCGCAGCATGGCTCCGGGGCCCGTGACCCTGGTGCACAACCAGAACGAGGGCCAGGTGCAGGTCTCGGGTGGTGGGTCGTCCTTCAGCCTCAACTGCCACCAGGCCGGGGAATACCCCGAGCTTCCGCCGGATGGTGGGTCTGGCATATCCATCCCCGCTGCACGTTTCGTGGAATGTGCCGACAGGGTCGTGCGCGCCGCATCGCGTGACGAAACCCGCCCCGTGCTCACGGGCGTGCTCGTGCGCATTGGTCCGGACGGCCTCACCATGGCCGCCACCGACAGCTACCGCCTCGCCGTGCGCTCCGTCCCGCTCGACTCGCCGCCCGCCGAGACCAGGGAGGCCATCCTCCCCGCGCGGGCCGTGGCCGAGGCGGCGCGCCTCGCAGGACAGGCCGGCGACGGCGACGTGGAGGTGGTGCTGGGGGAGAGCCAGGCCACCGTGCGCTGTGGTGGCGTCCGCCTGACCACGCGCCTCATCGACGGCCAGTTCCCCGACTACCGGCAGCTCATCCCGGCCGAGTTCGAGCAGGAAGTGCGCCTGGACCGCGCCGAGTTCATCGGCGTGCTCACGCGCATCGGCGTGCTGGCGCAGCGCACCGCGCCCCTCCGGCTTTCGTTCGAGCAGGGGCAGCTCACGGTTGCCACCGCCAGCGAGCAGGTGGGAGAGGGACGGGAGTCGATGCCCGTGCCGTTTACCGGCGAGCCGCTCGAGATCGGCTTCAACGCCGACTTCCTGCGCGAGGGCGTGGAGGGCATGGAGGGCGACGAGGTGCGCATCGGGCTCATCAGCCCCCTGCGGCCCGGCCTGCTCAGGGGGGACTCCGACACTCATCGGTATCTCCTCATGCCCATCCGCCTCCCGGGGTAGAGCGCACATGGCCGACGCATGGACGGCCACCCACCTGGACGTCTCCGACGTCCGGTCATGGCACCGCGTGTCGGTGGACCTTCCGCCAGGAGGCATCGTGCTCTCGGGGCCCAACGGCGCAGGCAAGACCTCGCTGGTCGAAGCGCTGGTGATGGCCTGCATCGGGGTGTCATGCCGCACGGCACGCGACGCCGAGGTGGTGCGCACGGGTGCTCCGGCGCTGCACGTGGGCCTCGACCTCCGCGGCCCCGGTGGATCCCACCATCGTGAGGTGGGTTACGCCAAGCGCCAGGGGCGACGCCTCTCCCTCGACGGCGAGCACATGAGGAGCGTGTCGCAGTGGCGCGCCGACGGCAGCGTGCTGGTGTTCCTGCCCGAGGAGCTCCGCGCCGTGAAGGGGCCACCCGCGGCGCGGCGCCGCCACCTCGACCGCCTGCTCGAGGCCGCGGAGCCCGGGTACGGCGACGACCTCGCCGCATACGGATCGGCGCTTGCGCAGAGGAACGCGGCCCTGCGCCACGTGCGGGCGGGGCGCACGTCACGAGAGGCAGTCCTCCCGTGGGAGGAGCCCCTCGCACACCACGGCGCGCGCATCGTGCTCGCCAGGCGAGGCGCCATCCGTGACCTGCGCGAGCCATTCGCCAGGTGGCTCGACGACCTCGGTGGTGGCCACGGGGGCGAACTGGCCCTCGAGCCCTCGCCGGCCGGGCTCTCGGAGGTTGCCGACGACCAGGTGGAGACCGCGCTTCGTGAGCGCATGGATCAGGCACGCGACCGCGAGGTGGCTGCGGCCATGACCCTCGCGGGCCCGCACCGCGACGATGTCTTCGTGGGCCAGATGCGCGGCGACGAGCTGGTCGACCTGCGTCGCATGGGCAGCCAGGGCGAGCAGCGCACGGCCGTGCTCGCCCTGCTCATGGCGCACCGTGCCCACCTGGGGGCGCGCTCGGGTCTCCCGATACTCATCCTCGACGACGTGCTGAGCGAGCTCGACCCGGCCAGGCGCGCGCTGCTGCTGGATGCCGCGGTGGGCCAGGGCCAGTGCATCCTGACCACGGCCGACCCGGCATCTGCGCAGGCCGCCGCCGACCGCGGCGCGCGGGTGATGGCCGTGAGGGAGGGCCTCCTTGCGGCGTAGGAGGAGACGCGACCCGGTGGGGGTGGGAGACCTGCTCGGGCGCGCGACCCGTGCCTTTGCCCGCCCGGGCGATTCGGTGCTGTCGTCGGTGCGCGCGGCGTGGCCCGAGGCCACCGGCCCCGGCACGGTGAACCACGCGTACCCGATCCGACGCAGTCGCGCGGGGGTGGTGACCGTGGCCTGCTCGGATGCGGTGTGGGCGCAGGAGATGGACATGCGCCGCGACGAGATCGCCCTGCGCCTGGCCGCCCTGCTCGACGACCCCGACGCCGTCGCCGGCCTGCGATTCGTGGTGGCCGACCACGCCATTCCGCCAGCCGAGACGGGGCCGCCCCCCAGGCGCATTCCGCCTGCGCCCGACCCCGAGGCGGTGGCCCGGGCCGAGGCGGCGACACGCGATATCGAGGACCCCGACCTGCGTGCGTTGGTCACGCGTGCGGCGGCTCGCTCGCTGGAGCGTGACAGCAGGCGCTGATGGGGTGCCGGCGGGCCCTCGCCGACCTTTTTCCGTGGGGGCCACTGATACGTTTCCCCTGCATGAACGCGACGACCGCGGGTCCATAGACCCCGTCGTCATCCGCCGACCGCGCCGGCCCGGAACGACCCCTGAGGAGGGGCATCATGGGCGGCCGAACTCGAGGAGTCAGGTGACCGAACCGGGATTCGACGCCACCACCGATGCCGCCACGTATGACGCCGGCGCCATCACCGTGCTTGAGGGCCTGGAGGCCGTGCGCAAGCGGCCGGGCATGTACATCGGGTCCACCGGCCCGAGGGGCCTGCATCACCTGGTGTACGAGGTGGTGGACAACTCGGTTGACGAGGCCATGGCCGGCCACTGCACCCGGGTGGACGTGGTGCTCACGCCCGACGGCACGTGTTCGGTCACCGACGACGGTCGCGGCATTCCCGTGGCCGCCATGGAGGACCAGGACGGCAAGAGCGCCCTCGAGGTGGTGCTCACCGTGCTGCACGCCGGCGGCAAGTTCGGCGGCGAGGGCTACAAGGTGTCCGGCGGCCTGCACGGCGTGGGCGTGTCCGTGGTGAACGCGCTGTCCGAGAAGCTCACCGCCGAGGTGCGTCGCGACGGCCGCCTGTGGATGCAGACCTATGAGCGCGGTGCGCCACAGGGTCCCATCGCGGATGTCGGCCCGGCGGACGACACCGGCACCACGATCCGGTTCCTCCCCGACCCCGAGATCTTCGAGGAGACCGACTTCGACTACGACACGCTGGCCACGCGCTTCCGCGAGACGGCGTTCCTCACCCCCGGCCTGCGCATCACCCTCACCGACGAGCGCGGTGAGGGCCGGCAGGACTCCTTCCACTACGAGGGCGGGCTCACCGACTTCGTCAAGCACCTCAACGCCACCAAGGATCCCCTGCACGGGGATGTCGTGGCCATCACGGCCGAGGGCGAGGAGGGCCAGGTGGCCATCGCGATGCAGTGGACCAACGGGTTCACCGAGTCGGTGTTCACCTTCGCCAACAACATCAACACGCATGAGGGCGGCACGCACCTCACGGGCTTCCGCACGGCGCTTACGCGGTGCATCAACGACTACGCGCGCGCCAAGGGTCTCCTCAAGGAGAAGGACGACAACCTCGAGGGCAACGACACCCGCGAGGGCCTGACGGCGATCGTGTCGGTCAAGCTGCGCGAGCCGCAGTTCGAGGGCCAGACCAAGACCAAGCTCGGCAACAGCGAGTTCGCCGGCTTCGTGGCCACCGTGGTCAACCAGAAGCTCGCGGAGTTCCTCGAGGAGAACCCGCAGACGGCCAAGGCCATCTGCACCAAGGCCGCCAACGCCGCGCAGGCCCGGCTGGCCGCCCGCAAGGCGCGCGACCTCGCGCGCCGCAAGGGCGTGATGGACTCCACGAGCCTGCCCGGCAAGCTGGCCGACTGCTCCGACCGCGACCCCGAGAACACGGAGATCTTCCTGGTGGAGGGCGACTCCGCCGGTGGCTCGGCGGTGCGCGCCCGGCAGTCGTCGTTCCAGGCGATCCTGCCGCTGCGCGGCAAGATCATCAACGTCGAGAAGGCCCGCATCGACAAGGTGCTGAGCAACACCGAGATCCAGGCCATGATCACGGCGATGGGCACCGGAATCGGAGCCGACTTCGACGTGACGAAGGCCCGGTACCACAAGCTCATCATCATGACCGACGCCGATGTGGACGGCGCGCACATCCGCACGCTCATCCTCACGTTCCTGTTCCGGCACATGCCCGAGATCGTGGACCAGGGCTACGTGTACATCGCGCAGCCGCCGCTCTACAAGGTGAAGCAGGGCAGCACGGAGCAGTACATCGAGAAGGAATCCGACCTCGAGGACTGGCTGCTCGAGCGCAACATCGGCGACATGACCCTGCACGCGGGTGGCGGAGAGGAGTCGGCGCTCACCAAGGCCCGGTTCCAGCGCTATGCGCGTGCGCTGCGCGAGCACGATGGCTGGTCGTCGACACTGCGCGCCACCTACGGCAACGAGCTCGTGGAGTTCATGCAGGTCAACGGCCTCGTGGAGGCCGAGCCCAGCGACCTCGCCGCGCTGGAGAAGGCCGTGGTGGCGGCATCCGGGGAGAACGCGGCACTCACGGTGCTCGACTCCGACGCCGGCTCACGCACGCTGCGCGCCCGCTCGGTGGAGACCCGCACGGGCGAGGCGCGCACGGTCACCATCCCCATGTCGCTGTTCGAGGCGCCCGAGCTGGTCGCGTTCCGCGGCGCACGCGCCAAGCTGCGCGAGCAGATGGGTGACGCGCCCTTCGTGGTCACCAGGGGTTCACGCCGCCGGGAGGCGCCCACCTACGACGCCCTGCGCGGGGCCATCATGGACCTCGCGCGCGAGGGCATCTCGCTCAGCCGGTTCAAGGGCCTGGGTGAGATGAACGCCGAGCAACTCTGGGAGACCACGATGGATCCGGAGCGCCGCGTGCTGCAGCGCGTCACCATGGACGACGCCGCTGCGGCCGACCTGCTGTTCTCGATGCTGATGGGCGACAAGGTCGAGCCCAGGCGCGACTTCATCGAGCGGAACGCCCGCTCCGTCGAGTTCCTGGACGTCTGAGGTGGCCATCGACCGACACGGGAGGATCGAGCCCCGCGAGCTCGCCGAGGAGATGCGCTCCTCGTACCTCGACTACGCCATGAGCGTCATCGTGGGCCGCGCGCTGCCGGATGTGCGCGACGGCCTCAAGCCGGTGCACCGCCGCGTGCTGTTCGCCATGCACGACCGCGGCCTGCAGCCCGACCGCGGCTACGTGAAGAGCGCCAACATCGTGGGAACCGTGATGGGTGAGTACCACCCGCACGGCGACTCGGCGATCTACGACGCCCTCGTGCGCCTGGCGCAGGACTTCAACAGCCGCTATCCCACGGTGGACGGCCAGGGCAACTTCGGCTCGCAGGAGTTCGCGGCGGCCGCCATGCGCTACACCGAGGCCCGCCTGTCGCGGTACGCCACGGAGATGCTGCGCGACATCGACGAGGACACCGTCGACACCATCGCCACGTACGACGATCGTCGTCGTGAGCCCACGGTGCTGCCCTCGCGGGTGCCCAACCTGCTGGTCAATGGATCCGCCGGCATCGCCGTGGGAATGGCCACCAACATCCCGCCGCACAACCTGGGCGAGGTGGTGGACGCCTGCATCGCGATGATCGACGACCCGTCGATCGACTCCGACGGCCTCATGGCATACGTGAAGGCCCCGGACTTCCCCACGGCCGGCCAGATCGTGGGCATCTCTGGGGTCCGTGACGCCTACCGCACCGGCCGCGGCCGCGTGGTGGTGCGTGGCCTCGCCCACAACGAGCCCCTCAAGCACGGCCGCAACGCCATCGTGTTCACCGAGCTGCCGTACCAGGTGAACAAGTCGGAGATGCTCCGCAAGATGGCCGAGCTCGCCAACGACGGCGTGCTCAAGGAAATCGCCGACCTGCGCGACGAGAGCGGCCGCGACGGCATCCGCGTGGTGGTGGAGCTGCGCCGCGACGCCGTGCCCAAGGTGGTGCTGAACAAGCTCTACAAGCACACCCAGGCGCAGACCACGTTCGGCGTCAACGCCATCGCGCTCGTCGATGGCGTGCCGCGCACGCTCTCGCTGCGCGACATGATCCGGTACTACCTCGACCACCAGCGCGATGTCATCCGCCGCCGCTCGAGGTTCCGCCTCGATCGCGCCGAGACCCGGGCCCATGTGCTCGAGGGCCTGCTCATCGCCCTCAAGGACATCGATGCGGTGATCGCGCTCATCCGCGCGGCGGCCGACCCCGAGGAGGCCCGGGCGGGCCTCATGAGCACCTTCGACCTGAGCGAGTTGCAGGCGCGCGCCATCCTCGACCTGCGCCTCCAGCGCCTCACGCAGCTCGAGGCGGGCAAGATCGAGGGGGAGTACGCCGAGCTGCAGGCGGAGATCGCCGAGCTCCGGGCGATCCTCGGTGACGAGGCCCGCGTATACCAGGTGATCCGCGACGAGCTCGCCGAGGTGCGCGCCAAGTACGCGGACGAGCGGCGCACCGAGGTCATCCCCGCCGAGGGCGAGATCGACCTCGAGGACCTCATCGCCGAGGAGGAGATGGTCATCTCCATCACGGCGGGCGGGTACATCAAGCGACTGCCGGTCACCACGTACCGCGCGCAGCGGCGCGGGGGCAAGGGCCTGCGCGGCGCCAAGCTCAAGGACGAGGACCGGGTGGACCACCTGTTCATCGCGTCCACGCATGACTACCTGCTCTTCTTCACCAACCAGGGCCGCGTGTACCGCCAGAAGGTGCACGAGATCCCGCAGGCCGCCCGCGACGCCCGGGGCCGGCACATCGCCAACGTGCTGGCACTGCTGCCCGACGAGGAGATCCGCCAGGTCTTCAACACCCGCGACTACGCGGAGGGCAAGTACCTGGTGCTGGCAACCCGCGACGGCATGGTGAAGAAGACCGAGTTCGGTGCCTACAACACGGTGTTGAGGGAGGCCGGCATCATCGCCATCCGCCTGGCGGACGGCGATGAGCTGGTGGGCGTGCAGCTCACCAACGGCGACGCCGATCTGCTCATCGTGTCAGCCCGCGGCCAGGCCGCGCGCTTTGCCGAGGAGAAGGTGCGCGCCACCGGTCGCGGCACCCAGGGCGTCCGTGCGATGAACCTGGACGAGGGCGACCGTGTGCTGGCCGTCGGAGTGGCCGACGACGAGCACGACCTCCTGGTGGTCACCGGCAATGGCTACGGCAAGCGCACCGCGCTCACCGAGTATCCGAGCAAGGGCAGGCCCACCAAGGGCGTGCGCACCATCAAGGTGAGCGACCGCAAGGGCGAGCTCATCACGGCCCGGATCGTGCGTGCGGGCCAGCAGCTGCTGCTGATGTCGCAGAACGGCCAGGTCATCCGCATCGAGGTCGACGCCGTCAAGCGAATGGGCCGCAGCACCGAAGGCGTGCGCCTGATGGACGTGGGAGACGACGACCAGGTGGTCACCTGCGCCCCGGTGGACGAGCAGGACGAGCCGGACGAGGTCGACGCCGAGGTGGCGGAGGGCACCGAGGACGCCCCGGACCCGGACTCCCCGGACTCCCCCGACTCCCCGGACTCCGACTTGGCGGCGGCGGGGCGGGCGACGGCCAGCAGGCCGTCGCCCTGCCCCACCACCCCGAGCCCCCACTCGAGGGGGTAGGCGAGCAGGCGTACGGGCAGCAGGTCGCCCCATCCGCGCTGGCGATCGCCACCGGTGGTGCGGGCGTCCACCGACCCCGCAAGCACTCCCATGAGCGGAGTGGTGCGCATGGACGCCACGCGGAACCCCGCGAGCGCGAGCACCCAGGTGAGGGAGTCGCGGTCGTAGTGAACGAGGTGCCGCGGCATCTCCAGTCCGTCCCACGATCCCCGCGTGGCGCGCGCGGCCAGCGAGCGGATGTTGGGCACGCCCACGATCAGGCGGCCACCCGGGGCGAGCAGGGCGCGTATCTCCCCGAGCGTTGCCAGCGGGTCGGGCACGTGCTCGAGCACCTGCGACATGCGGATGACGTCCCACGGACCGTCGGGAAGCCCGCCGTCGTGCAGCAGGGCATCGAGCGAGCCGTGCAGCACCCAGCGATTGCCCTGCTCATGAGCGACTTCCACGGCCCGGGCGGACGGCTCGACGCCCCAGGCCTCATGGCCGGCCTGCCGGAAGGCCAGCACGGCCCCACCGGTGCCCGCGCCGACGTCCAGCACCTTCATGCCTGGCCGCATGGCCCCGCCGGTCTCGGCCTCGGGAATGACCACGCCGAGCAGCCGGGCCGTGCGCGCCCCCGATGCACCTGCCCGGGCCAGTGCCGTGCGCGAGGCCTTCGCGGTCACCGACTCGCCCTCACCACCGTGCTGCGGGTACTCG
>JBIIJJ010000190.1:0-3601 GCA_044233875.1 Miltoncostaeaceae bacterium
GCACGCCCGCCTTGCGGAGGTGATCGTGGGCGAGGAGGTCGAGCGCTACGCCGCCTGGCGCTCCGGCCTCGCCGTGACCCCCGTCATCACGTCGCTGCGCGAGATGGCCGAGGCGATCCGCCAGGGTGAGATCGCGCGCATCACCGCCGGTGGCGGCGAGATCACCGACGAGGAACTCGAGCGCATCGACCAGGTGACCCGCGGCATCCTCAACAAGCTGCTGCACGAGCCCACCGTGCGCGCGCGCGAGGCGGCGTCGAGCGCCGACGGCCTGCGGCACGTGGAGTCGCTTCGCATGCTGTTCGGCCTGGACATCCCCGATCGCGGCCCGGGCGCGCAGGCGCCTGCGGACCGGCCGGGCATCAGCGCCCGCCGCGGCGCCGACGGCTGAGGCAGCGGCCGTGCGCGTGACGGTGGCCACCCGCAGGTCGCCATTGGCGCTGGCGCAGTCGCGTGCCGTGGCCGCGGCGCTGGCCGACGCCGGCCACGAGGCCCCGCTGCTCGAGCTCACCACCACCGGCGACCGCTGGAGCCTGGCGGGTGCCGATCAGCAGCCCGGCATGGACGTGAAGGGCATGTTCGTGAAGGAACTCGAAGAGGCCCTCCTCGACGGCCGTGCCGACATCGCCGTGCACTCCGCCAAGGACCTGCCCGGCGAGCTGCCCACAGGCCTCGCCGTCATCGCCACGCCCCGGCGGGAGGATCCGGGCGACATGCTGGTGGGCTCCCGCGAGGGGCTCGACGGCCTTCCCCCCGGCGCCCGCGTGGGCACCACCAGCCCGCGCCGCAGGGCGCAGGTGCTGGCCGCCCGCCCCGACCTCGACGTGGTGGAGGTGCGCGGCAACGTGGACACCCGCCTGGCCAAGCTCGATGCCGGCGACGTCGATGCCCTGGTGCTCGCATGCGCGGGCCTCAACCGGCTCGGCATCACCCGTGACGACGCCGTGCGGCTTCCCTTCGACGTGTGCCTGCCCGCGGCCGGGCAGGGAATCGTGGCCATCGAGGGGCGCGAGGATGACGCGGCCGTGCGGGAGGCCTGCGCGGCGCTCGACGACCCCTCGGCCCGGGCGTGCCTGGCGGCCGAGCGGGCGTTCCTGGCCCGGCTCGGCGGCGGCTGCAGCGTGCCCGCCGGCGCGCTGTGCGAGGTTCAGGGCGACCGCCTGCACATGCGCGCGTGGTGGGATGGCTCGGGACGCTCAGCTGACCTCGACGGGCCCCTTGCCGACGCCGCCGGGCTCGGCGCCCGGGCGGCCGAGCAGGTGGGAGCCGCATGAGCACGGGCGAGGGAATGGTGTACCTCATCGGTGCCGGGCCGGGTGACCCGGGCCTCATCACGGTGCGTGGGCGCGAGGCACTGATGCGCGCCGACGTGGTGCTGTACGACCGCCTTGGCACCGAGGCGCTCATGCACCTGGTGCGTCCGGATGCCGAGCTCATCGATGTGGGCAAGGCCCCCGGCCAGGTGGCCATGGGGCAGGACGACACCACGGCGCTGCTGGTGCGCCTGGGGCAGCAGGGCAAGGTGGTGGCCCGCCTCAAGGGCGGTGACCCCTTCGTGTTCGGGCGCGGGGCCGAGGAGGCCGAGGCCCTGGTGGCCGCGGGGGTTCGCGTGCTCGTGGTGCCGGGCATCACGTCGGCCATCGGCGCGCCGTCGGCCGCGGGCATTCCCGTGACCTACCGCGCCATGTCCACGGCGTTCACGGTCGTGACCGGCCACGAGGACCCCGCGAAGGACTCCGAGCAGAACGACTGGGACCTCCTCGCCAAGCTGCCGCACACGCTCATCGTGCTCATGGGCATGGGACGCCTGCGGGGCATCTCCGAACGCCTCATCGCCGCCGGCCGCCCGGCCGACCAGCCCGCGGCGGCGATCCAGTGGGGCACCACCCCGCGCCAGCGCACGGCCATCGCCACCCTTGGCACCCTTGCCGACGTGGTGGAGCGCGAGGGCATCGGAAACCCGGCCATCCTCGTGTTCGGCGACGTCGTGTCGCGCGAGCCCGGCCTGGCCGCCGCGGGTCGTGGCCCCCTGGCCGGGCGTTCCGTGGTGGTCACCCGCGCCCGCGCCCAGGCCAGTGACCTGCGTGGCATGCTCGAGGCCCTGGGGGCACGGGTCATCGAGATGCCGGTCATCCGCATCCAGCCCCTTGAGCCCACCGCCGAGGTGGATGCCGCCATCGCGGGAATCGCCGCGTACGACATGCTGGTGCTCACGAGCGCGAATGGCGTGGATGCCCTGTCCGCGCTCATGGCCGCCCGCGGCATGGACGCCCGGTCGCTGCGCCCCGAGCAGGTGGTGGTCGCGGTGGGCCCGGGGACGGCCGCGGCCCTTGCCGCGCACGGCATCCGGCCCGACGTCGTGCCCGAGCGGTTCGTGGGCGAGGGCGTGCTCGAGGCCCTGGCGGGCAGCGAGATGAATGGCCGGCGCGTGCTCATCGCCCGTGCCCGTGATGCCCGCACCGTCATTGCCGACGGCCTGCGCGAGCGCGGGGCGCAGGTGGACGACATCGCCGTGTACGAGACGCTCGCCGAGGCACCTCCCGCCCACGTGGTGGACGACGCCCTGGCCGCCGACATCATCACGTTCACGGCGGCCTCCACGGTCACCAACACCGTGGCCGCCCTCGGCCCCGATCAGCTTTCCCGTCTCGCCGCGGGCCCGGCCGTGGCCTCCATCGGGCCCATCACATCGCAGGCCGCCAGGGACGCCGGCCTCACCGTTACCGCCGAGGCCGACGACAGTGACATGGCCGGCCTGGTGCGGGCGATCCTGTCGTTGGCATGACCCGCCCCCTCGGGTTCCTGACGGATTACGGCCCGGGCACCGAGCACGTGGGCGCCCTGCATGCGGTGGTGGCCACCATCGCGCCGCAGTCACCTCGAATCGACCTGGCGCACGACGTGCCGCCGGGTGACATCCGGTGGGGCGCGATACTCGTGGAGCGGCTGGTCCGGCTGATGCCCCGCAATTCGGTGACGGTCACCGTGGTGGACCCCGGCGTGGGCACCGCGCGCAGGGCCATCGCCATGGAACTCGAGTGGGGCAAGGTGGTGGTGGGCCCCGACAACGGCCTGCTGGGCCTGGCCGCCGACCGCCTCGGTGCCACGCGCGCGGTGGAGGTGACATCGCCGTCCCACATGCGCCAGCCGGTGAGCGCCACGTTCCACGGGAGGGACGTCTTCGCCCCGGTCGCCGCGCACCTGGCCGAGGGCGCCGACCTCTCCGAGCTCGGCCCGGCCGTCGACCCATCGTCGATCGGTCGCCCGCAGCTGCCGGACCCCAGCACCCTGCCCGGCACGCTCGAGGCCCTCATCGTGGGCGTGGACTCCTTCGGCAACCTGGCGCTATGGGCGGCGCCCGAGCACCTGATGGCCGCGGGGCTGGTGGAGGGCGACCGCGTGTGGGTGGCGTCAGCGGAGGGCGGCCGTTCGCAGGCCACCGTGGGCCGCACGTTCGCCGACGTGCCGCGTGGCGCCCTGCTCGCCTACGTGGATTCCCACGGCCTGGTGTCGGTTGCCCTGCACGGGGGCGACGCGCGGGAGCGCATTCGCGCCACGGCCGGTGAGGTCGTGGCGCTCATGCGTCAGGAGTAGCGCCCCC
>JBIIJJ010000191.1:0-3595 GCA_044233875.1 Miltoncostaeaceae bacterium
CGCGCGCGCGGCGGGCGCCGTTGACATTGCGGTCACCGCTCCCGGGGGCACCGCCACGTCAGCCAAGGCGTTCACCTTCATCGTGTACCGCACGCTGACCGTGAAGACCATCGCCGGGCTCATGGCCCGCGGCGATGCCCGGTACGGAGCCACACAGAGCGACACCGGCGCATTCGCCACCACGAGCGAGAGCCGTGGATCCGCACCCATCCGCAGGTCCGGTTACGCCGAGGGCATCTACTGCGGCACCCGAACGATCCCCGTCAAGGTGCCGGACAAGAGGACCGTCCTCGGTGCACCGTGGATCTCGGAGATCTCAACCGGGACCTCCTGCTCCATGGCGTACCCCACCGGGACCAAGGTGACCCTCACCGCGTTGCCGTCCGCCTCCCTATGGCGCGTCATCTCGTACATCCTCGGCGTACCCGTGGTCGATGGCACCGGATGGCTCTCGGGCTGGGGCGGCACCTGCAAGGGCACCACCGGTACCACCTGCAGCGTCACGATGGATCAGGACCGCTCGGTGAACGTCGCCTTAGCGGCTCGGGGATCAACCTCGACCTTGCAGGAGCGCCGGGACGCTTCGTCTTGTTCAACGTGAGCAGCGCCGACCCGGAGACGGGCAGGATCAATAGCTTCGACGTGGGCTGGAACAACTCGACGTCGTCGTCGTCACCCACCGGCTTCATCGGATTCACCACCGAGGTCGTGGGTGGCAGCGCAAACGCGCGTGACCACGCGGCCACCGGCCCCGTGGTGTGCCGCAAGAGCACGCCCATGCGCAAGTGGGCCGGCCGCGTGACCTGCCCGGTAAGCCCCGCCCTTGCACGGCGCCTGGCCGCGGGCCCCGTTCGACTGCGCACCACCGTGACCCTGAAGTTGAAGGGCAACGCCACCCCCATGACGGTCGGGCTCCGCACCACCGTGCTGCGCAACGCCGCCGGCACGCGCGTAACCGGCTAGCCACCGCGCAGCCCACACGCGGGGCGGGAACCCCGGGCCCACCGCGCAGCCGGTGATAGCGTCGCGCCGATGTCGCCGACGGCCGTTGCCTTCCTCGTAACGCTTTTCGCCGGACTGGCAACCGGAGTGGGCGGCCTCATCGCCATCTCGGCGCGCAGGGGCAACACGGCCTTCCTCGCAGTGGCACTCGCCTTCAGCGCGGGGGCGATGCTCTACGTGTCGTTCGTGGAGATCCTGCCCAAGGCAATCGATTCACTCGAGCAGGCGAACACCGCAGGTGGCGGGGTGCTGTGGGCCACCCTCGGGTTCTTCGCCGGCATCGCCGTGGTGGCGGTGCTCGACCACCTCCTCACGCGCATACAGGCCCGCGGCGGCGCGCGGGTCGACCACACCAGCGGGTCATCCCGCAGCCGGCTCCGACGGATGGGCGTGCTGATCGCCCTCGTCGTAGCCCTGCACAACTTCCCCGAGGGGCTTGCCACATTCCTCGTGCTGCTCGACGAACCGGCCGTGGGCCTCGCCCTCGCAGTTGCCATCGCCATCCACAACGTGCCGGAGGGAATCGCCATCGCCACCCCGGTGCACGAGGGCACCGGCAGCCGCATCAAGGCCGTCGCGCTCTCGGTGATGGCGGGCCTCGCCGAGCCGGCGGGGGCGCTGCTCGGCTACGCCATCCTCGCGCCGTTCATCACCGACGCGGTGTTCGGCGTGGTGTTCGCCGCCGTCGCGGGCGTGATGGTGTTCATCTCCATCCACGAGCTCATCCCGGCGGCACGAACGGCAGGCCGGCCGGCGCTCGCCACCAACGGGGCCGTCGCCGGCATGGTCGTGATGGCTGCGTCGCTGCTGTTGCTGCAGGCCTAACCGCCCAGCAATGCCCCGAGGTCATCGGCCACCGCCACCGGCCGCGCGCCCTTCCAGGCATCGGCCTCCTCGCGGCTGGTGACGCCGCTCAGCACCAGCGCGGCATCGAGCCCCGCGGCCACCGCGCCGCCCACGTCGGAGTCGAGCCGGTCGCCCACCACCAGCACCGGGCCGTCCACGCCCAGCCGCTTGCGCGCGATGCGCCAGGCATCCGGACCCGGCTTGCCCACCGCCACGGCCTCCACCCCGGCGGCGTACTCCACGTAGGCCACCACCGCGCCTGTTCCGGGGCGCACGCCATGCTCGGCCGGCACCAGGCGATCGCGCCCGGTCGCGATGACCGGCGCTCCGCCGTATGCCGCCCGCACCGCCCACGTGAGTTCCCGGTACGAGAGATCGGCATGCCCCGCCAGCACCACCACGTCGGCGTCGGGCACGTGCGACTCGCGCGCCACCACCTTGAGCCCCGCCGCCTGCACATGCCGCACCATGGCGGGGCTTCCCACCACCACAGCGGACCCACCCGCGAAGCGATCGGCCAGGTACTCCTGCATCACCACGCCGGAGGTCACGATCTCATCGGCCGAGCCGCGCACGCCGTGGCCCCACAGGCGCTGCACGACATCCTCCGGCGCCGACGCCGGATCGTTGGTGAGGAACACCAGCGCACGCCCCGCCGCCCGCCAGCGATCAACCGCTTCCGGCGCCCCGGGCACCGCGTTGGCCCCCACCCAGAGGCAGCCATCGAGGTCGAGGATGAGACCTTCGTACCTGGCGGCGATGGTGTCGGAACCCGTCATGGCGCGATGCTACCCGCGTCCGTACGATGGCCGCATGGAGACCTACACCCATGTGGCAGTGGCAGTGGAGGACAGCCCGGGATCGCAGAAGGCCCTTGCCGAGGCTGCCCGCATGGCCGGGCTCACCGGCGCCCGGCTCTCGGTGCTGCATGTGACCAGCATCCCCATGCCCCCGCCGTACATGGGTGAGGGCGGGGTGTTCCTTCCCGATCCCGAGGTGATGCAGACGGCCGCGCTCACCTGGCTGAAGGAGATGACGGAGGGCACCGACGGCGCCGAGCTGCACGTGCTGGAGGGCCACCCGCCCGATGCCGTGTGCACCTGGGCCGAGGAGAACGGCGTCGACCTCCTGGTGGCCGGCGCCGAGCGCGGCCGCGTGCAGCGCCTGCTGCTCGGCAGCTTCGCCCTGCACCTGGCACGGCACGCCACCTGCGACATCCTGCTCGCCCGCCCCGACAAGGCCTAGGAGCACCCACACCCCGTGACCTGGTACGAGGCGATCGTCTACGGCATCGTGCAGGGGCTCACCGAGTTCCTGCCCATCTCGAGCTCGGGCCACCTGCTGCTGGTGCCCGCCTTCTTCGGGTGGGAGGACCCCGGCGCGCTGTTCACCGCGATCATCCAGCTGGGCACCATGCTCGCGGTCATCATCTACTTCTGGCGTGACCTCTGGAACATCGCCACCACGTGGGTGCGCTCATTGTGGACCCCCTCGCTCAGGCGTGAACGGGACGCCCGCATGGGCTGGTACCTGGTCATCGGCACGATCCCCATCGTCATCTTCGGGTTCATCTTCAAGGACCAGATCGAGACGGCCGCGCGCAGCATGTACGTGGTGGGCACCACGCTGATCGTGTTCGGCGTGATCCTCGGCCTCATCGACTGGCTGAGCCGCAAGCAGCGCACGGTGGACATGGTGAACCGCAACGACGCCATCGTGGTGGGCTTCGCCCAGGCCCTGGCGCTGA
>JBIIJJ010000192.1:0-3583 GCA_044233875.1 Miltoncostaeaceae bacterium
AGGACGTCCGCGAGCTGCTCGACGACCCGGCCGAAGACTTCACCGGCACGGAGTGGATCTACTTCAGCAGCCCCGACTGGACATGGGAGGCCCTGTGCGGCCGCGCCGGTTGGCTGCTGTGGAATCCCCAGACCGAGGACCAGGTCTACTTCGACATGACCGTCCTGAGCTGACTGCAGGCCACAGGGCCGGCCCTGCGTCTCAGCCCTCTGCCAGCACTCCGCTGAGGTCGTGGCGATCGAGCCCGATGGTGGTGGACGACCCCCGCTGATTGCGGCTGCACCGCACGCTCAGCGGGCGATGGCGAAAGCCGTCACGGTGATGTCGTCGGCGTCGAAGGGCACGGCGTCGCCGGGCCCAAGGGCGTCGCCGCAGCGGATGGCGATGTCGTACGTGCCGGCACCCACGTCGGTTGCACCATTCATCGACAGCATCTCCTGAGTGCCGGCGATGAGTGCCGCGGTGGTGGCGTTCGCACCGTAGGTGAAGTTGGTCAGGCCTCCGCCGAACTCGAGCACGAGGAAGCAGGCGGCAGCCCTGGTGATCGTCTCGACGTTCTGGATCTCCACCTGAGCCGAGGCGAAGATGCGGCTTGGCTGGGCGACGACGATGGGCCCGGTGGCAACGCGACAGTTCTCGGTGCAAGACCCCGAGGGGGGTTCAACGGGGCCCGTGCTCACGATCGTGGTGCCTGTCATGGTGACGCCCTGCGCGGTCTTCTGGGTGACGGCGGCGGAGGCGATCACGCCCTGCGTTCCCTGGATGCCCTGGATGCCCTGGGTGCCCTGGGGGCCGGGTGCACCCTGTGGCCCGCGGTCACCCTGCGGGCCGGTGGCGCCGGCAGGCCCCTGCGGCCCCGCTGGCAGCTGCCCGGGCTTGAAGTCGGCGGCGGCGAGCGACCCGTTCTTCACCTTCGCCCCGGTGACCGCGTTGTTCTTGATCTGCGCGGTGCCCACGGAGTTCTTGGGCAACTGCGTCACGGCGTAGCCGGTGCCGCCGAGGGCGATCGCCAGGGCGACGAAGGACACCGCCAGGGAGGGTGAGGGGGTCTTCACGTGGGCTCCTCAGGTGGCGGGGTGGGCGGGGCGACGTGCGAGCGCGATGATAACCCCCACGGATGTGGCGGTCACCCATGTGCGCCGGGGCCCTACGCGAGCAGGCGCAGGAACTGCCGGGGGGACACGACGGTGGGCATGGCCGGCAGGTCGAGCAGGTGCTGGTCGCCAGTCACCAGCGCGGCGCCCCACTCGCGGGCGATGGCCACCAGGTAGTCGTCGGCGGGGTCGGCGGGCACCGCCGGTTGGGGTGGCACGTCTGGCACGAACCGGGTGCGGTTGACGATGAGGTCGAGGATCTCATCGCGGTCGCCCGGCGGGATGCGCGCGGCCAGGTGCGGCCTGAGGGTGACGCGCGCTAGCTCCGAGAGAAGTGCCCCGCAGGTGATGGCCTCGAACGCGCCGGCGGTGAGGTGGGCCAGGACCTCCGCCGGGGGCCCGGCGGGGCTGATGAGCCCGGCGATGATGACGTTGGTGTCAAGTACCGCGCGCAGCGTGCTGCTGTTCCACGACCCAGTCCATCACCTGGTCGTCGGTCATGTCGCGGATGTCGCGCCCGTCGTCGGTGATCAGCCCGTCCTGCTCCATGCGCTGCCAGATGCGCTCGAACACACCCAGGCCAAGGTGGGTGATGAGGGCCTCCTCGATGAGGTCGCCCTCCTTCATGCCGCGGTTCGCGGCGGCGATGCGCGCCGAGCGAAGGACGTCCTCGTCAATCGTGAGGGTGGTACGGGTCTTTGGCACGGGCTGAAAGTAGCATCAGCGCATCATGATGCGGTGTGCCGCTTCGTGGACCCGGGTGGGTCAGCTGCCGGCCAGCACTCCGCTCATGTCGTAGCGGTCGAGCCCCATGTTGAGGGCCGAGCCTGCATCCGCCAAGGTCTTCGTGCAGCGCACGCTCAGGGTGTAAGTGCCTGCGGCGGGCACGGCGTAGGCGAAGGCCAGCGACATGAGGCCGTTGACGGGCACCACGTCGTTCGTGACGGTCGAGGTGGGCGTGATCTGGCTGATCGCCACATTGGCGGGGGCCACCCATACCCGGCACTCGGCCCACGCCGAATGGCCGGGCAAACCACCGCTGGGGAACACGAACCCCGTCACGTTGCCGGTGAGCAGGCCGGCGCGGGGGATGGCCACGGCGTAGGAGATCACCGTGGTGTCGCCGGTGATCTGGACTGGCGTGCCGAGGAGTTGGGAGTCGCTGAACGCGAAGCTGGGGCCGGCTTCCCCCTGCGCGCCGCGCTCGCCGGTGGCGCCCTGCGCCCCCCGCTCGCCCTGCGCCCCCCGCTCGCCGCGCTCGCCCCGCGGCAGCTGCCCGGGCTTGAAGTCGCTGGCCTCCAGGCTGCCGGCCTTCACCTTTGCCCCGGTGACGGCGTTCTTCTTGATCTGCGCCGTACCCACGCTGTTCCTGGGCAACTGCGTCACGGCGTAGCCGGTGCCGCCCAGGGCAACGGCCAGGGCGACGAGGGAAACCGCAAGAGCAGGGGAGGGGGCCTTCACGGTGCGAACTGTAGGGACTGGTTGCGTCGATCCACCCAGCCGGTAGGTAGTACGCTCCTGTGCGCGGCCCCCCGAAGTACTGCCTGTTATGTCGTCGCGAGGAGGGCAGAGGCCCAATGACGCACCTTCGCGCAGGCGAATCCCACCGCAGCACAGCCAGCCGGGCCACACTCCGGGCTCTGGCCGGGGCGATTCTCGCGCTTGCCGCGCTGTTCGCCGCCCCTGCGCTTGCTGCCGACCGCATCAGCGTCGCCCCGGGGCCAAACGGCAGCGTCAGCGCAATCAGCGAGCCCGACTCAAGCGGCACGCGCTATCTCGGGGGCTCGTTCACCGCGTTCGATGCGTGGAAGACCGGCGGCGGCGCGCTTGTCGATGCGAGCAGCGGGGCCGTGAACCCGTCGTTCCCCGAGATCACCGGCGGCGTCTACGCCTCTGCCCCGGACGGCGCCGGGGGCCTCTACATCGGCGGCTCCTTCACGGCCGTGGATGGGGTTGCGCGCAACAACGCAGCCCACATCAATGCCGACGGATCGCTCGACACCACATGGAACCCCGACGTGAACGGAAGGGTGAATGCCATCGCGGTGTCGGGTTCCACGGTCTACCTGGGCGGCGCGTTCACCACCGTGGGTGGCTACACCCGAACCTTTGCGGCGGCGGTCGGCACCGACGGCACGCTTACCGCCTGGGACCCCAGCCTGAACGACCCGGTGAACGCCATCGCGGTGTCGGGTTCGACGGTCTACCTGGGCGGCTCCTTCACCACCGTGGGCGTCACCACCCGCAACCATGCGGCGGCGGTCGGCACCGACGGATCGCTCGACACCACCTGGGACCCCGACATGGACAGCGACGTGAATGCCATCGCGGTGTCGGGTTCCACGGTCTACCTGGGCGGCTACTTCCGCACCGTGGGTGGCACCCCCCGCAACTATGCGGCGGCGGTCAGCACCAACGGCACGCTCACCACCTGGAACCCCAACCTGAACAACCAGGTGAATGCCATCGCGGTGTCGGGTTCAACGGTC
>JBIIJJ010000193.1:0-3578 GCA_044233875.1 Miltoncostaeaceae bacterium
AGGAGATGGCGAACCAGGGCTACATCACGCAGGCCGAGGCCAACGAGGCCAAGGCCTCACCGCTCGACCTCAAGCGCGGTCGCACCTATGAGAAGAAGAAGGAGGGCTACTTCTTCGACTACGTGCGACAGGAGCTGATCGACCGCTACGGCGAGAAGCGGGTGCAGCAGGGCGGCATGGCGGTGCGCACCACCATCGACCCCAAGCTGCAGCGGGCCGCCGAGCAGGCGATCGCCAGCAACCTCGGCCAGCCCGACGACCCGGCCGCCGCCGTGGTTCTCATCGACGCCCGCACCGGGTACATCCGTGCCATGGCCACCAGCCAGCAGTACGGCAAGGACAGCCAGTTCAACTACGCGGCGCAGGCCAAGCGCCAGCCCGGGTCCACCTTCAAGACGTTCGTGCTCACCCGGGCCATCGCCGACGGCATCAACCCGTACTCCACGGTGTACGACAGCAAGCCCATCGACATCGACGACCCCAAGTGGGGCCCGGTCGAGGTGGCCACGTACTCCAACAGCTACCGGGGTGCCACCGACATCGCCCAGGCCACCCTGTCGTCGGACAACTCGGTGTACATCCAGATGACGCTCGACGTGGGACCCGACCGCGTGGTGAACATGGCCAACCGCATGGGCGTGCAGAGCAAGCTGCCCGTGGTGCCGTCGATCGGCCTCGGTTCCGGTGAGGTGTCGCCGCTCGAGATGGCCGCCGCGTACGCCCCGCTGGCAAACGGCGGCTTCCGGGTGAAGCCGGTGGCCATGACCGACCTCGGCAAGGGCATCCCCAAGGGGGACCTGGCCACGCCCAAGCGCACGCGCGTGTTCTCGGACGGCGTGGCCTACGAGGTCACGCGCATCCTGCGCGACAACGTCGAGGGTGGCACGGGCACCGCGGCCAACGTCGGCCCGCCCATCGCCGGCAAGACCGGCACCACCGACGACTACACCGACGCGTGGTTCGTTGGCTACACGCCCCGGTACGTGTGCGCGGTGTGGGTTGGCTACCCGAACAACGACGGCGTGCGCAGGTCGATGACCAGCGTGCACGGCATCACCGTGGCCGGCGGCACCTTCCCCGCCCAGATCTGGGGCGACTTCATGCGCGTGGCCCTGGCCAAGGACGGCAACGTGGACTGGCCGCTGCCGAAGAACCCGGTTGACTGGTCCGCGTTCTCATCGGACTTCACGGAGTCGGCGGGCTCGTACGTGGTGAGCTCGGCCAAGAGCACCAGCACGGCGAAGACCACCACCACGAAGACCAGGCCCGGCACCACCACGGTGGTGCCGCAGCCCGCGCCCACGACGGTGGCACCGCCCACCACCGTGGCACCGGCCCCTGCGCCCGCACCCGCTCCGGCACCCGCCCCGGCACCCGCCCCTGCCCCGGCACCCGAGCCCGCACCGGCCCCCGCGCCGACGCCCACCCCGACGCCCACGCCCACGACGCCCTAGGGCGCGTCGGACTCCCCGCCGCCCGATGGGGCGGTCATGAGCAGGATCCCCGCCATGCCCGCCATGGCGGCGGCGGCCAGGCATGCCCAGGCCGGCGGCAACACCGTCACGTCCCAATCGCCTGCGATGGGAGAGTCGGGCAGGCCCGCCCTCTCGGCCACCACCTCCACGCGCGGCGTCAGGGCCACCAGTGCGGTCCATCCCACGCCGAGCACGGCCCAGAGGATTGCGCAGCCGCCCAGCACCCGGGCGGTACGCGTGCCGGTGGGCGGCGACCACCAGGCGGCAAGGACACCGGTCACGATGAGGGCCACGCCGATCACCGGAAGGATCCACGAGGCGCCGCCCGCGCCGTAGCCGGAGAGCGACGTCGATCCGGTGGTGAGGGTGGCCGAGTACCAGGGCAGGGCGGGCAGCACCGCGAGCAGCAGCCCGCAGCCCGAGATCGCAGCCCCCAGAACCCGCGGGCGGGCGCTCATCCGCCTGCCGTCCCCGTGCGGCGGAAGAGCAGCACGCCATCCTGCGCGTACACCAGGCCGAACTCCCCGCTCGAGGTGAGCCTCTCGAGGGCGAGGTCGAAGCCCACGGGGTCGAGGCGGTCGATCACGTTGGGCCGCGTGCGGTCCACCAGCACCCAGTCGGCGTCGCCGATCACCGGGAACACCAGAACCCGGCGGCGCGCCGAGAGGTGTCCCCCGGCGTTGTTGCCCACCGACACGATGGCGTCGGGCGGCACCATGTCGGCGGCCTGCTCGAGGGCCGCCGCATGCCCGGGCAGGGGCCGGTACTGGTCGAGCCGCGACTGCGTGGCGCCCGAGAGCGGCCCGAAGAAGGGCATGGGTCCCATGGTGATCGTTCCGAGCGCACCGGCCACGATGAGCACGATGGCCACGACCCCGGTACGGCTGAGCAATCGCTCGAGCCAATCCGGGCGCGACCGGCGGCGCAGGCCGGCCAGGCCCAGCATCGCGGCGGCCACGAGGAACGGGCTGATGATGGCCGCGTAGTGGAACTCGATCGAGTAGTTGGGCCACCAGTCGGCCAGCATGTTCAGCAGCAGGTCCGGCAGCGCGGCGGCCGCGAGCAGCGGGGCGAGCAGCGGCAGCAGCAGCAGGGGCAGCAGCAGCGCGAGCAGGTACGACAGCCGGGGCCAGCCACCGATGGTGGTGACCACGTCGATGGGGTTGGTGAGCGCGCCCACCAGCGCCTGCGACGGCGTGTCGCCGAAGCGGCCGAAGCGCTCGCTGAACGGCGCCGGCACCCCGGACCCCGCCGCGGGGATGATCACCAGCACGGCGATGAGCGTCCAGGCGAGGGCGCCCAGCGACACCACGGCCCCGGCGATCCATCGGCGCTGGCGCACGATGATCCACACGCCGAACACCGCGATGGCCAGGCCAACCTGCTCCTTGCCCAGCAGCGCCAGGGCGAGCGCGATGCCGAGCACCCAGTCGTTGCGTGCCTCCGCGGCCCAGATGGCCAGCATCAGCAGCGGCGCCGCCAGGGTGACCGCGTGGAGGTCGGTGACCACGGCCCACTGGAGAGGCGCATAGAGCAGCCACATGAGGGCGCCGGCCACCGCCAGGCGGTCGTCGCCCAGCCACCGGCGGCCCAGGAGGAACGCCGGGATCGCCCCGGCGGCCACGATCACCGCCTGCGCCACCAGCAGGGGAACGGCCGAATCGGTGATCCACTGGAACGGCACCAGCACCACCAGGAGGGGGTCCACGTGCGACCCCAGGCGCGACACCTGCTCGCCCGCGCTGTTGGTGGCCATGAGGAAGTCGCCGTTGGCGGTTCCCCAGATGGCCTGCACCATGTTGCCGAGGTCGAACCGGCCGGTCCACCAGGCGTCGTGGCGGGCCACCGAGAGCCACGAGAAGAGCGCCGCCCACGACGCCGCGAGCAGCAGCACCAGGGTGAGGGGCAGGTCGCGCACCAGGCGCCAGTCCCGCATGCGCTCGACCACGGGCGCGCTCACCGGGCACCCCGGCGGCGGCCGGCAAGCACGGCGATGCCGACGAACACCAGCTCGACGACGATGAGGAACAGGCGCGACCCCACGCTCAGGGCAACCGCCACGCCCCCGGGCACCTGCCGCGAGAGCACGAGGGCGAGCATGGC